>QHWK01000402.1 GCA_003223775.1 Acidobacteriota bacterium | reverse complement strand
TCGCGCCGGGCGACGAAGTGCGCATCAACGCTGAGCCGGCGGGCGTGAGGTCCGCGATGCCGCCGATCGCGTGCCGCATCGCCGGCATCGGCGGCTTCGCGTTCGGCGGCGCCGGCGACGACACCGTCGCGACGACGCTGGAGGCGCTGCATCGCGCGTCGGGCGAAGATCGCCCGGGCGACGCGGATTTGATTCTCGCCGCGTCGCGTTCGGACGCGGGCTCCGGCGCCGCCGTCGCGGCGATTCAACGCGCGCGCCCCGGCCTGGCGGTGTACTCCAACGACGAGGTGATCGAGCAGTTCAATCGCAACGGCTTCGCGTACTTCCGCCAGATCTCGCTGGTCCTGTCGTCGCTCACGATGGTGTTCGCGTTTCTGCTCGTGGCGACGCTGCTCACCGTGTCGGTGAACCAGCGGCTCGGCGAGATTGCGGCGCTGCGCGCGATCGGGATCGGCCGGCGGCGCGTGGCCGCCATGCTGCTGTGGGAGTCGGCGCTCCTGGTCGGCGTCGGCGGGCTCCTCGCGCTGCCGCTCGGCGAGCTGCTCGCGCTCGAGCTCGATCGCATCCTCCGCCAGATGCCGGGGCTGCCCGAGCAGCTGCACTTCTTCGTCTTCGAGCCGCGCGCGCTCGCCGTGCACGCCACGGTCCTCGTCGTCACCGCCGTCGCCGCGGCCGCGTATCCGATGTGGGTCGCCTCGCGCCTGCCGATCGCGGCGACGCTCCGGCGGGAAGTCGTCGGCTGATGGACATCGTGCGGGCGAACGACGTCAGCCGCATGTTTCCGATGCCGGCCGGGCCGGTCGCGGCGCTGCGGCGCGTGTCGCTGGCGATCGGAGCGGTCGAGCACGTCGCGATCACCGGGCCGTCAGGCTGCGGCAAATCGACGCTGCTGCATCTGGTCGGCGGCGTCGACGCGCCGACCGACGGATCGATCGTGTTCGAGGGGCGCGATCTCGCGTCGCTGTCGGAGCCCGGGCGCGCGCGGCTGCGGCTGACCCGCATCGGGTTCGTCTTCCAGCGGTTCTTCCTGCTGCCGATGCTGACGGCGGCCGAGAACATCGAGCTGCCGCAGGCCGAAGCGGGCGTGGCGGCGGCGGCGCGGCGATCGCGGACGCGCGAGCTGCTCGCCTACGTCGGCCTCACCGAGCGCGCCGATCATCTGCCGTCGCAGCTCTCGGGCGGCGAGATGCAGCGCGCCGCGATCGCGCGCGCGCTCGCGAACCGGCCGGCGCTGCTGCTCGCCGACGAGCCGACCGGCGAGCTCGACGAGGCGACCAGCGAGACGATCGCCGATCTGTTCGATCGCGTGAACGCCGACGGGACCGCGATCCTCGTCGTGACGCACAACCCGTCGCTGGCGTCGCGCGCGTCGCGGCGCCTCGCGATGCGGAGCGGACGGCTCGTCACATGATCTTCCGCCTCGCGATCCGGTCGCTCGCGACGCGGCCGCTGCGCACCGCCGTCCTCTCGGTCGGCTTCGGCCTGTCGATCGCGGTGATGGCGGAGCTGCTCGGCGTCGGCGAGGTGATCCTCGAGCAGGCGCACGCGCCGGCGCTCGTCGGCGGCGGCGACGTCCTGCTGACGGGCGCAGTCGGTTCGCTCGAGAGCGCGCGCTTCGTGGCGTCGGGCGTCCTCGGGTCCGAGCAGTTTCGATCGCGCGTCGCCGCGGCGTCGCCGTCGCGGCGCGCGACGATGTACGTGCTGTCGGCGAACGCCAGCGGCCCGATTGCCGTGCGCGGCGGGATTCCGAGCCGCGAGCGCGCCGTCGGCGATCCCGAGGTCGCCGGCCAGGCCGGCTGGATCGACGAACCGCGGGACACGGCGTGGATCGATCCGAGGCCGGGCGATCTGCTGCGCGCGATGGATCGCTTTCACGCGGTGCCCGCAACCGAGGGCGGCGCGGAGCACGGAGCGGTCGGCCGCGCGTCGTACGCCGAATGGCTGTACTTCAACGCACGCTCGCCGGACGGCGCGGAGCGCTTCTATCTCACGTTCATGGCCGGCGCCCCCGACGAGGCCGGCGCCCGGCCGATGGTCGTGCGGCTGCAGCTCGATCGCAGCGGCGCGACGACGAATTTTTCGGCGGCCGGCAGCGTGCCCGATCGCGATCTGCTCGATCGCGCGCCGGATCTCGAGGTCGCCGGCAACCGCGTCCGCGTGCAGGACGACGGCCGCTACGTCGTCTCGCTGGCGCTGCAGGGCGAATCGACGGGCGCGCGTGTGAGCGGCGAGATCGTGCTCACGCCGATCGCGGGCCGATCGCTTCCACCGGCGGCGATTCACGGCGCGCGCGGCTGGGTGTCCGGCTATACGGTGCCGGTGATGTCCGGCGCCTTCAGCGGGACGCTTCGCGTCGGCGGCGAGGAGGTGCGCGTCGACGGCATGGCCGGCTACCACGATCACAACTGGGGATTCTGGGAGGGCGTGCGGTGGCAGTGGGGGCAGGTCGGGAGCGGCGATCTCTCGATCGTCTACGGCCGCGTCTTCCCGCCGCCGGATGTCGCCGATCCGGGCCGCATGCCGGGGTTTCTCGGCGTCATCGGCCCGCAGGGACCGATCGCGTTCTCGACCGACGTCTCGATTCGCGAAGACGACGACCGCGGCGCGCCGCGCGTGGTCACCGTGGAGGCGCGCGACCGGCAGATGCAGCTGACGCTCAGGCTCGACGTCCGCGAATCGGTGCGTACCTCGATGGGCCTCACGCGCGGCGCCTCCGGCGCGATGACGTTCGTGCAGCTCGGCGGCGAGTACCACGTCACCGGTCGCGCCGCCGGCCGCGACGTGAACTTCACTGCGCGCGGATCGGCCGAGACGTTCCGCTGAGTTCAGCGTTCAGCGTCTCGGTTGCCGATTTGCTGTTCAATCAACCTACGAGTCACTCTTTGGCGGGCGATCCGCTCCGCCTTGCTGCAGCCAGGTATCGATCGAATCGGCTGCTCCCTCGTGCGGTCGTTGCGCCGCCGCTGCGTGCCACCGCACGGCGTCTTTGACCGCTTCCTGCAAGGGGATGCTCTCTGTCGGCAGCTCGGTGGCGCGGGATGAGAACGGTCTGCCGCTGCGTGTGAATGGCGTGCACATCGACATCAGCGAGATCGACATCAGCGAGATCAAGGCCGTCCAGGACTTGCGCGACGGCCTGGTCCATATGATCGTCCACGATCTGCGCTCGCCGCTGACCAGCGTGATGGGGTACCTCGATCTTCTCCGCACCATCGGCAACGCCTCGACGGACGAGTGAGCAACGTTCATCGGCACCGCATATTCCGGCGCGACGCAGATGGCCGAGAGATGATCAGCTCGCTGCTGGACATCAACCGGCTCGAGGCGGGAGAGATGCCGGTCGATCGGCAATCGGTCGATCTGTGCATCGATCACGATCGGCGTGTCGCGCGCGGACGGACGGCCGCGCGTCGACGTGGCGGACACCGGCCCGGGATTCCCGCCGATTTCATCAGCCGCGTGTTCGACAGGTTCAGCCAGGCCGGCGAGGGCCGCCCGCAAGCGCTATTCGACCGGCCTCGGCCTGGCGTTCGCAAGCTGGGCGTCGAGGCGCATGGTGGGTGGATTGGCGTTAGCAGCGAGGTCGGCGTCGGAAGTCGGTTCTGGTTCCAGCTTCCTGCCTAGCCGGGTGACACAAAGCTGCAGATACTGTTGGTTGCGGGCCCCCGCAGCCGATTTCCAGGTATCAGCTGACAAACGGCGGATAATTCCAACTCCCGATCGGCTTCGCGCCAATCCCCAATCCCCAACCGCTATTCGCCACCCTTCTTCGGCCGCATGTTGGCCGCGAGGATGCGCTTCCGGAGGCGGATGCTCGTCGGCGTCACCTCGACGAGCTCGTCGTCGTTGATGAACTCGATCGCCTGCTCGAGCCCGAGCTTCCGCGGCGGGATCAGACGGATCGCTTCGTCGGCGGTCGACGCGCGCATGTTCGTCTGCTTCTTCTCCTTCGTGACGTTGACGTCCATGTCGTTCGGCCGCGCGTTCTCGCCGATGATCATCCCCTCGTAGACCGGCGTCGTCGGATCGATGAAGATCTCGCCGCGCTCCTGCAGGTTGAAGATCGCGTACGACGTGGCGGCGCCCGCGCGGTCGGCGACGAGCGCGCCGTTCGCGCGCGACGGGATCGCGCCGTGCCACGGCTCCCAGCTCGCGAAGAGGTGGCGCCCGCTGCCGTTGTTCACCATTTTCGTCATCACGCCCTTGCGCTCGCCGACCTGCGCGATGACGACGCCCTGGTGATCATCCGGCACGTCGATGACGAGCTCCTCGACCGGCTCGACAACCTGGCTGTTCAACTCCTTCGTCACGATGTCGGGCCGCGACACCTGCAGCTCGTAGCCTTCGCGCCGCATCATCTCGATCAGAATCGAGAGCTGCAGCTCGCCGCGGCCGACCACCTTCACCTGCTCGGGCGAATCGGTCGGCTCGAGGCGGATCGAGACGTTGCCGAGCAGCTCGCGGTCGAGCCGATCGCGCAGCTGGCGCGACGTCACGTACTGGCCGTCCCGCCCCGCCACCGGCGACGTGTTCACGCCGAAGATCATCGAGACCGTCGGCTCGTCGATCGCGATCGGCGGGATCGCGACCTGGTGCTCCATGTCGGTGATCGTCTCGCCGATCGTGATGTCTTCGATGCCCGCGAGGCAGACGATGTCGCCCGCCGCCGCCTCCTGGATGTCGATGCGCTTCAGCCCCTCGAAGGCGTACAGCTTCGTCACCTTCGTCTCCTGCACCGCCGCGTCCAGCTTCACGACCGCCACCGGATCGCCGATCTTCACGCGTCCGTTGAAGATCCGGCCGATCGCGATGCGGCCGACGTAATCGCTGGAATCGAGATTGGCGACCAGCAGCTGCAGCGGCGCGTCGGGGTTGCCGCGCGGCGGCGGCACGTGCTCGACGACCGCGTCGAACAGCGGCCGCAAATCCTCGCCGGACCCGTTCGGATCGCGCGTCGCCGTGCCGACGCGAGCGTTCGTGTACAGCACGGGGAACTCGAGCTGCTCCTCCGCCGCGTCCAGATCGATGAACAGG
This sequence comes from Acidobacteriota bacterium, assembly GCA_003223775.1. Lineage (GTDB taxonomy): Bacteria > Acidobacteriota > Vicinamibacteria > Vicinamibacterales > CAVVIG01 > QHWK01. The sequence goes on along the minus strand of QHWK01000402.1, from coordinate 2,202 downwards.
TCGTAGATCTCGTTCAGCACCTCGGCGGCGCGCGCGTCGGGCCGATCGATCTTGTTGATGACGACAATCGGCGTCAGACGCCGCTCGAGCGCCTTGCGCAGCACGAACCGCGTCTGCGGCAGCGGCCCCTCCGACGCGTCGACGAGCAGCATCACGCCGTCCACCATCGACAGCGTCCGCTCCACCTCGCCCCCGAAGTCGGCGTGCCCGGGGGTGTCGACGATGTTGATCAGGATGTCGTTGTAATGGACGGCGGTGTTCTTCGCGAGGATCGTGATGCCGCGCTCACGCTCGAGCTCGTTGCTGTCCATCGCGCGCTCGACCACCCGCTCGGCGACCCCGTTGCGGGCGGCGGCGGCAGCCGCGCGTTCAACCGACGATGGCATCCCTCCAGTGTAGCGCACACGCGAGGGACGACCTACAAGGAGAACACGCGCTCTGTGCTGCAGGTCGTGATCAGCGGAGGCGCGAGAGGATTTCCTTCGCGCGCTGGCCGAACTGTTCGTCGTCGACGACCTTCTCGGCGTACTGCTGCGCGTCGGCCTTGCGCGACAGGTTGAAGCAGGCGACGGCGATGTCGTACCACGACGTCGCCATCTGGCGGCGGCCCTTCGCGATGTACTGCTGCCGCCGCGCGATCTTCGCCGCCTTGCGCGCCGGCGGATCGTCGGACGCTTCGATCGAGGCGATCTCGCGCTGGTAGCCGATCTCGTTCACCTCCAGGCACCGCGCGGCGCCGATCAGCACGTCGGCCGTCGGCTGCCAGTCGCGCAGCTCCGCGTCGACGACGCCGAGGTAGAAGGCGGTCTCGCAATCGTTGCCGTTGCGCGTGTGCGCGAGCGTGAACTTCGTGCGCGACAGCTCGAGATCGTGGCGGCGGTACGCGATGAGGCCCGCGAGCTTCGGCACGTCGGCGTTGATCAGCAGCTTCGCTGCCTCCTCGACGTCGACCCACGCATCGTCGTTGCGCTCGAGCTCCGACTCGTTCAACGCGCGCCAGTAGCGCGCGTCGCCGACGAACCAGCGCTCGGCCATCAGACGGTCGGCGGCCTCGATGGCGTCCACGCTGCGCCCCAGATACGTGAGCGCGCGGATGCGGCCGAGCATCGCGTCGACGGCGTGCGGTTCGAGCTCCAGCGTGCGATCGTAGAAGGCGAGCGAGCGCTGGAATTCCTCGGAGGTCATCGCGACGTTCGCGATCGACTGCGTGACGGTCGGCCACTGCTGGCGCCACGCGTACGCCTCCTCGAATCGCTTGTCGGCTTCGTCCAGCTTCGTGTCGGCGACGGCGGCGAGGCCGAGCCAGTAGTTGACTTCCTTGAAGCGCGCGTTCGCGGCCGCGAGCGCGCCCAGTCGGTCCGGCGCGATCCGCCGGCACGTGGCGCGTTTCAACGCGATGAGCGGCGTGTCACGAAACGGCGCGGCCGGCTCGAAGACCTCTTCGATCGTGAGGTCGCGCATCTCGGTGGCGCCGCAGGCCAGCGACAGCCAGGCGTACGCGCCGAGCTCGTCGAGCGAGGCCGCCTCGCGCAGTCGCGCGCGCCACGCGTCGAAGTTCAGACGCAGCTGACGCTGGCGCTCGAGGTCCAGATCGCTCGTCGGCGTCCGCATCACGCCGCCGCCGGTCGCCGGCAGCACGTCGACCACGTCGAGCACCGTTGCCATCCACGCCGGCACGCTCGATCCGCTCGAGACGAGCGAACGCGCGCGCTGCAGGTAGCCATCGTCGATCATGCCCAGCTCGCGCTGGCGCCGCGCGACCAGCGCGGCGGCGCGAACCGCGCCGGTCGTCGCCGCGTCGCGCGCGTACGGGAACGCGCGCAGCAGGTCGTATTCGCCGTACGCGTCGATCAGGCACTCGAGGCATCCCTCGCGGACGAGGGCGTCCGCCGACGACAGCCGTTGTGCAGGCGTGGGTGCCGGCGCAGCCACCGGCGCCGGCGGCCTGTGAGCGCCGCAGGCGCCGCCGACGGCGACAAGGACACAAAGGAAAAGAACAGAGGGCACAGAGGCGCACACAGAGGCGAGGACGCGGGCGCAGGATCGCACGGAGAAGGCTCGCCCGCCCGCTCGGACCGGCTCTTCGTTATGCATCAGCGCTTTCAGTCGCCATAGTGGGATGCCGTGCTCTTAGACACCGATTCGCCGATCGAGGCGGATGCGATTCGGCGTCAGAAAAGCGGCCGCCCGGTTGCGAACAGA
>QHWK01000401.1 GCA_003223775.1 Acidobacteriota bacterium | reverse complement strand
TCGGCAGCGCGGCCTCGAACGGCCCGCGCAGCCGCTCGTCGCGATCGACGTGCGCGAGAATCGCCGCGAGCGCGTCGGCGGTGACGTAGTCGTACCGCGACAAGCCCGAGCCGTCGCGCTGAATCAGCGCGCCGGCGTCGATCCCCCACGGCGCGAGAACGGCGGCCGCTTCCTTCCGTCCGCTGTCCGCGTCGGCGGGCCGGCCGCCGGGTCCCGCCGCCAGCGCCTTCAGCAGCGTCTCCGCGTACAGATTCTGGCTCACCTTCATCAGCCGCACGGCGAGCGTCGAGAGCGGCGGCGAGCGATGGACGGCGATCGGCGCGCCGGCGCGCGCCGGCAGATCGTGGACATCGTCGATGTCCACTGCCGGTCTGCGGACGTCGATCCCGTGCGCGATCAGCGCGCCGCGCAGCGCCGCGGCGAAAAAGAGCGTCGGGTTGTCCACCGACACGGTCAGCGTCGCCGACACCGCGCCGGCGCCGATCGTCCCGTGAAGCGCGAGGCGCATGCTTCCCGGCAGGCGACGCGCCGCGATCGACGTCGGCGATCCGGCGGCCGTCGTCGTCACCGCGCTCTCGATCGCGAGGCCGCTTCCGGATGGCGCGATCGTGATGCCCGCCGATTCGCCGGCCGCCGGTCCCGGGGCGACGGTGACGCGCACGGCGTTCTCGTTGAACTGCAGCGCGCTCACGCCGGCGGCGTAATCGTCCGGCAGATCGTCCCACGACCAGCCGAACCCGAGGCCGTTGTCGTCGAAGGCGTTGTCGTCGCCGACCACGCGGCCCTCGACGATGCGGATGCCGGCGGCCTTCAGCCGCTCCGCCCAGCCGCCGAACAGCGCGTCGGCGTCCGCGCTCGTGATGCTCGGATCGCCGGAGCCGACGGCGACGAGATCGCCGCGGAGCACGCCGCCGTCAATCGGTCCGGCGGTGAACAGGCTCGTCTCGAACGTGTGTTCCCATCCGAGCTTTGCGGCCGCCGCCGCCAGCGTCACGATCTTCATCGCCGATGCCGGCATCAGCAGCTTGCGCGCGTCGCGCTCGTACAGCGTCTCGCCAGAGCTCAGCGACTTCACGAGCACGCCCCAGTAGCCGCGTTCGAGCGTCGGCTGCGCGAGAATCGCGTCGAGGTCGCGGCGCAGGGATGTGAGGGCTGACGCGTCAGGACGCGCAGCAGGCGCCGGAGCGGGTGGACGCCGCGCCGCGTGGCACGCCGCCAGGAGCATCACCGCCAAATAAACGGACCATCGCGCGGGACCGCGGAAGCGCACTCGCGCCGGATTATAGGCGCTCGAACCAGTCGAGCCCGGGCCGCAGATTGGCCCGCACGCGGAACAGCGCGCGGACCTGCAGCCACAGGACTTCCGGCGGACACGGCTTCGTGAGGAACGCGTCGCAGCCGAACTGGAAGGCTTCGTCGCGCGCGGCGGTGACGGCGGAGACGACGACGATCGGAATCGGCTGCGTCCAGCTCGATTCCCGCAGATGGCGGAGTACGGTCCAGCCGTCCACCTTCGGCATCGCGAGATCGAGCACGATGACGTCGGGCTTCAGCTCGTTGGCCTTGTCGATGGCGCGGCGGCCGTCCGCGGCGGACACGGCGGTCCACCCTTTCGTCCGCAGGTAATCGGAATAAATGCGGCGGGCGTCGGCGTCGTCGTCGACGACGAGGACGATGAACTCAGGCGACTGATCGCGGCCGGGAGGCACCATTGTGTGGCTCGGATTACCCACTGAAGATGGGTAAGCGTCCGAGCCAGCAACATTGTTGCCAGTATGTACGACTCATGCACGGCGAGGCTGAAAGCCTCGCCCTACACGCTTCCTACCAGGCGAGGCTGAAAGCCTCGCCTTACACGCTTCCTACGAGGCGAGTCTGAAAGCCTCGCCCTGCACGCGTTCTACTTCGCGATTTCGTCGAACGACTTCACGGCCTCGTTGAAGTCCGCCGTATCGGCTTTCGCGGCGCCCGGCTCGCCCGGCCGCGCCGCGAACACATCGCTGCCCGACTGGCCGAAGGCGACTTTCTCTTCCTTCTTCCCGTCGTCGAACTTCACCGTGATGGTGAGCGCCGGCTTGTCGAGCCCTGTCTTCGCGGTCGAGTCGACGAACGAGCTCGCGCGCATGTTCGACAGCTTCGAGAGCAGGCCGTCCATCTTCTCCTTGTCGACGTCGGCGGCGGCCGGGCTGACGCGCTTCCACGTATCCGGCTTGTCGTTCTGCCCCTTCACTCGATCGAGCACGATCGTCTGGCCGTTGCGGGACATCTCGATGTGCGTGGCGTTGAACGGCCGGAACTCGAAGAGATCCTTGCGGCGATACGAATCGGCGTCCTTCTTCAGGTCGTCGACGAGCGAGCTCTCGACGGTGACGACCGCCGGCTTCGAGGCGTCGCGCGCGTACACGGTGTTGTCCGACGCCTTGCCGCCGAGGAACAGCGTCGCGCGCGAGCTGCCGATGTTCAGATGGACGGTGGCCTCGGGTTTGTCGAGGCCGTATTTCGTCAGGTCCGCGGGCGGCGCCTGGTGCGCGGCGATGGATTTCATCTGCGCTGTCTGCAGCCGGCCGACGAGCCCTTCGACCGATCCGAAATCGGCCTTCGTCTGCACCGGTTTGGTGAGCTTCCAGTCGCCGCCGTCCTTCGCGATCGCGATCGTCTTTCCGCCGGCGGACACGTCGATGCCGTCCACCTTCTCGCGGTCGAACTTCAGCAGCCCCTTGTCGCGCAGATCGAACGTCGTCCGATTGAGCGTCGACTCCTGGAAGGCCGGGATGAGGAAGACCTTCTTCTCGTCGTTGCGGCGCGCGTAGAGATCGCCCCCGGTCGGCGTCTTGCCGCCGACCATCAGCTTGCGGTAGTCCTTGTCGCCGGCCGCCTTGAAATCCACTTCGATGCGCGGGTTCGAGAGGCCGTAGTCGTTCAGGTTCGTCGGATTCTCGTCGACGACGCGGCTGACCTCGGTGGACGCAAGCGCGGAGGTGAGGCTGCCGATCTCGCTCTCGTCGGCCTTCGCCGTCACCGGCTGCATCACCTGCCATCCGCCGGTGTCCTTCTTCACCGTCGTGGCATCGCCGGCGGCCGACGTGACCTTGAGCTCTTCGATCTTCGACGAATCGAGCCCGGCGAAGACCTTGTCCTGCTTCTTGGCGGCGTCGGCGCCGCCCTCGGGCTGCTTCCAGGTGACGAAGTAGATGTACGCGCCGAGGCCGAGGAGCACGACGATCAGCGCAATGGTGGACTTCAGGCCGCGCATCCTACCGCCTCCGCCACCACGTGTAGACGCCGCTCGCGAAGACGACGCCGGGAATGACGAGCAGCGCGAGCAGCTGGATGTTGGTCTGCACGGTCGACGTCATGGTGATGCGCCGATCGTCGGGCTCTTTCGGCCGAATCGAGATCAGGTTCTCCTGCTGCGACAGCCAGCCGACGATGTTCATGAAGAGATCGCGGTTGCCCTGGATGCCGAGGACGCCGTTCGACGCAAAATCGGAATCGCCGAGCACGACGACGCGCGTCTCGGGCTTCGGCGCGTTCGGGTCGTCGCCCGGCTTGGGCGCCGGCGCGTTCGCCAGCGGCGCGCTCACGGCGGATCCGATCGTGATTGGCCCCTTCTTGTCGCCCTTGTTCTCGTCGAGCGACACCTGGCCGCTCGTCAGGAGCCCCTTGATGTCGGCTTCCGCCCAGCTCCTCGGGCTCGTCTCGACGAAGGGCTGCGCGATGCGGCCGTTCACGCCGCCGCTGATCGGCGACGCCTCGCGCGCGAGCGGGTACGCCGTCAGGAAGGTGAAGCGCTGCGTGATCGCGTGCGACGGGTAGTTCGCCGCCACCGGCACCGACGCGTCGGTGCCGATCAGCCGCCCCATGCCGCTCGCGT
>QHWK01000400.1 GCA_003223775.1 Acidobacteriota bacterium | reverse complement strand
GCTCGGACCGCGGGAGGGTGCTGCCGTCCGGCGCGATCGAGTTCACCTGCGTCGATCCCGAGAGCGGCGGCGCCGACAGGGTGGACGCGCTCTGGACGCCCGGCAGCGCGCGAACAGCCGCAACCAGGCGATCGTATGCGGCGAGACGCGTCGGTTCCGGCGCGTAGCGGCTCGCGGGCATCGAGATCGGCACGACGAGCGCGTGCTCCGCCGCGAAGCCGCGATCGACGCTCATCAGCCTGACGAAGCTCGCCGTGAGCAGCCCGGTGACGACGAGCAGCGTGAGCGAAAGCGCGACCTGCAGCGCGAGCAGCGCGCCGCGCGTCCGCGCGCTGCCGCGATCGCCGGTGGTGGAGAGCGCGCCGGCGCGGAGCGTCTGTTCGACGTCGGCGCGCGAGGTTCTCCACGCCGGCAGCATCGCGACGAGGACGCCCGATGCGATTGACACGGCGGCCGCGAAGGCAAAGACGCGCGCATCGAGCGCGACCTCGCTCTCGCGCGGCAGATCGACGGGCGCCGTCTTCACGAAGAGCGAGAGCGCCGCCCTCGCGATCGCGATGCCGAGCGCGCCTCCGGCGGCGGCGAGCACGAGCTGCTCCGCGACGGCGCGCGCGACGAGGCGCGAGCGCGCGGCGCCGAGCGCAGACCGAATCGCGGCGTCGCGCAGCCGGCCGGTCGCGCGCGTGAGCGACAGGTTCGCGAGGTTCGAGCACGCGATGAGCAGGACCGCGGCGACGGCGGCGAGCAGGAACAGCAGGCCGGTGCGCGCGCGGCCGACGATCGTCTCGGCGAGCGGCGCGACCACGCTCGCGAGCGTCACCGGCTGGCCGGCTTCCTTCGTCGCGATGGCGCTGACCTGCCGCTGCAGGACATCCAGCTCGGCGTGCGCCTGCTGAATGGTGGCGCCGGCGCGCAGGCGGCCGATCGCCTCGTTGTTGTGATCGCCTTCCCAGCCGACGCGCTCCGCTTCCATCCGGATGGGGACGAAGAGATCGGCCGGCGCCAACCGCGCCGTCGGCAGCTGGAAGTCGACGGCCAGGACGCCGACGATCGTCCGCGGCTGCCCGTCGAGGACGAGCGATCGGCCGACGATCGCGGGGTCGGCGCCGTAGCGCCGGCGCCACAGCGCGTCGCTCAGCACAGCGACCTCGGGCTGCGCAACCGGCTCGTCGGCGGGCGTCAGCGCGCGTCCGATCGCGGCCCGCACCTGCAGGACGTCGAAGAGCGATCCGCTGCAGCGGCCGACGGCGATCTCCACGGCGTCGCCGGCACCGGTGAGATTGCCGGGGCGCACGATGTACTGCGCCATCGACGCGAACGTGCGCGCGTGCGTGCGCCAGTATTCGAAGTGCTGCTCGTTCACCTCGAGCACCGGAATCCTGTCGGCGAGCTGGCCCCAGACTTCGCGAATCGACACGAGCCGGTGCGATTCGCGGTACGCGAGCGGCTCGAGCAGGACGCTGTTGACGATGGAGAAGACCGCCGTCGTCGCGCCGATCGTCAGCGCGAGCGTGAAGACGACGGTGAGCGTGTAGCCGCGGTCGCGGCGGAGTCCGCGGAGCGCGTCGCGCAGGTCGAAGAGAGCGGCCATTTCACTCTATTCGTACCTCAGCGCCTCGATGGGGTCCAGGCGCGACGCCTTGAGCGCCGGCAGCAGCCCGCTGACGAGGCCGACGGCCATCAGGATCCCCGCGGTAATCGACAGCAGCTTCACCGACAGGATGAGGTGGATGTCGGTCACGCGGCTCGCGTCGTCCAACAGCTCGGCGAGAAACGGACGCGGGCTGAGGAGCCACACCAGCCCCCACGACACGCCGATGCCGAGCACGCCGCCCGCGAACGTCGTCGCGAGCGACTCGAGCAGAAACTGCAGCAGGATCTCGCGCCGCTTCGCGCCGAGCGCCTTGCGGACGCCGATCTCGCGCGTGCGCTCCTGCACGTTGACGAACATGATGTTCATGATGCCGACACCGCCGATCGCGAGCGTCAGCACGCCGATGAACGTCAGCACGATCTTCAGGCCGCCGACGATGCCGCTCGTGATCTCCTGCGTCTTCTCCGAGCCGAACATGTTCAGCGCGCGCTCGTCGGCCGGGTTGTAGCGGTACCGCTTCGCGACGAGATCGCGCACCTGCAGCTGCGCCTTCGCCTCGAGCACCGGCGACACCGCCTGCCACACGAACGTCCCGACGTACCGGTTGTCGGTCAGCCCGCCCATCGTCGTCCAGGGGATGAAGATGCAGTACTTGTCCGGCCGGTTGTAGTTCGACAGCTGGACCTTCTCCTCCATCACGCCGACGATCTCGAATGGCTGGCCGCCGACGCGGATCGTCTCTCCGACAGGAGGAATGCCGCCGAACAGTTTTCGCTGCACTTCCGTGCCGATGAACGCCACGCGCCGCCGCAGCCGCACGTCGTCGTCCTCGAGGAACCGGCCGCCGGCCTGCGGCTTCTCGCTGCGCATCTCGCCGTACGCCGCCGCCACGCCGCGCACGAGATGGCTCGACTGCTTGTTCCCGTAGACGATCGGGAATTCCTGCATGAACTCAGGGCTCACGTTCTTGACGAGCGGCAGCTCGCCGACCGCGAGCACGTCGTCGGCCGTCACGCGCACGCGTTTGCCCGCGCGCTCGCCTCCGGCCTGCAGGCTCGTCTGGCCGGGCCACACGACGACGGTGCCGTCGGAGAACGCGCCGCGGAAGCCGGCGTCGAGCGCGCCGCGGAAGCCGTCGCCGTACGCGAGGAGCACGACGACGGAGATGATGCCCCACGAGATGCCGAGCATCGACAACGCGGCGCGGAAGCGGTGGTGGTACAGGCCGTAGCAGGCTTCGCGCACGATCTCGTGCATCGCGACCAACGATCGGCGGCGCCGTCGCGCGTGCGCCGCCACCGCCGGATGTTCGCGAACGAGGGGCGCCAGTCGGCAGTCGGCAGTTACATCCATCACATCTCGAAGCGCAGCGCCTCGACCGGCGGCAGCTCCGCGGCGCGGCGAGCGGGATAGGTGGAGGTCACGACGCCGATCGCGACGAGCGTCGCGAGCGCGACGAGGCCGGACTGCCAGGACAGAATCATCCCGGAGAAGCGCTCGGGCATCGGCGCCATGTTCACGAGGCGGCACAACGCGAGCGCGACGAGCATGCCGGCGGCGCCGCTCATCAGGGTGAGGAAGAATCCTTCGAGGAAGAACTGCCGCTGGATCGCGGACGTCGTCGCGCCGAGCGCCTTGCGGACGCCGATCTCGCGCGTCCGCTCCTTGACGGCCACCAGCATGATGTTCATGACGCCGATGCCGCCGAGCAGCAGCGTCACGATGCCGACGATGGTGAAGAACTGCTTCATGTGGCCGATCATCCGGCCGAACATCAGCGTCTCGAGCGACGTGTCCCACATCGAGATCGCCTGCAGGTCGGCGGCATCGAAGCCGTGGTGGCGCGCGAGAATCGCGCGGACGTTGCGCTCGAGCGGCCAGTCGATGTCCTCGATGCGGCCGGCGCGCGCGTCGAGTGCGCGCGGCAGCTCGTCGACCACCCACTCCTTCGGCCCGACGATGATGTCCGAGAGCGTGCCCGGCGGCGCGTCGCGCCGCGGCAGATCGCGCGACATGGCGGCGAAGGGCACGAAGATCTTGTTGTTGTCCGGCCCGCTGTAGTTGCTGTCCTGGTTCTCCTTCCGGATCTTGCCGACGACGGTGTACGGCGCGCCGTTCAGCGTGATCGGCTCGCCGACGATGCGGCGCTTGCCGAACAGCTGCTCGGCCATGTCGAAGCCGACGATCGCGACGCGCGACACCTGCGCTTCGTCCTGCCACGTGAACAGGCGTCCGTCTTCGAGCTCGATGGTGCGGATGTCCTGATACTGAGGCTCGACACCGCTCACCTGCGCCGCGGCGGCGTTGTAGGCGCTCTTGGTCTTCACGGCGCCGCGCGTCAGCTCCGGGCTGACGACGGCGACCATCGTCGATTCGGCGGCGATGGCGCGCGCGTCGGCGAGCGTGAGGAAGATCTGGCGGCCGGCGCGCTCGCCGCCGGCCTGCATGCTCGTGCGGCCGCCCCAGACGATGCCGATGTTCCGGCCGAGCTCGCGCAGCACCTTGTCGTTGCCGCGGCGGAAGCCTTCGCCGGTCGCCGACAGCACGACGACCGAGATCATTCCCCACAGGATCCCGAACATCGTCAGAAAGCTGTCGCCGGCGTTCAGGCCCTCGAGGATCTCGATCTTCGTGCCGTTGCTGATGCCGATCTTCACCGGCACCTTGCGCCGCCCGGTCTTCGATCCGGGCGCCGCGACGTCCACGAACGCGCGCTTCTGCGCGTCATAGGTGATCGCCGCTTCGGGCGCGATCAGCGCGTCGGCGTGCTCCTCGAGCACGATCTCGGCGTTGGCCGTCATGTTGGCCTTCAGCGCCTTGCCGGGATTGTCAATCGAGACGCGCACCTCGAAGTTGGTGACGTTGTCCTTCTCCACGCCCATCGGCGAGATCTGCGTCACGCGGCCGCTGAACGCGCGGTCCTTGAACGTCTCGACGCGGATGCGCGCCGGCTGGCCGAGGCGCACGCGCCCGATGTCGGCCTCGTCCACCTTGCCGCGCACGAACACCTGATCGATGTCGCCGATCGTCATCACGAGCGTCGCGTTCGCGCCGAGATTGAGGATCGACGACACGGGGCTGCCGATCTCGACGTCGCGCGAGAGCACGGTGCCGCGAATCGGCGCGCGGATCGTCGCGTTCGCCACGTCCTCGGCCGCGCGGTCCGCCGCGGCTTTCGCCTGCCCCACCTGCGCGCGCGCCTCTGCCACCCTCGCTTCGCTGACGACGAGCTGCGACTGCCCCGCACGCTTGCGGTTGTCCGCCACCTCGACGAGCCCGTGCGCATCGTCGAGCGCCGACTGCGCGATCAGGTTCTGCGCGAAGAGCGACTGCGCGCGCTCGTACGCGCGGCGCGCGAACTCGGCGTCCGGGCCTTCCGCTTCGACAACGTTCTTCTTCAATTGCGCTTCGGCGGCCTGAAGCGATGCGCGCGCCGCCTGGAGGTTGGCTTCCGCGCCGCGGAGCGTGGCGGCGAGCTGCTCGCGATCGAGCTCCACGAGAATGTCGCCTTCCTTCACGCCGCGATCGACGTCGACGTTGAGCACCTTGATGATGCCGTTCGCCTTCGACTTGATCTCCACTTTCGTGATTGGCTCGACCTTGCCGGTGGCGACGACCGACTTCACCATCGTGCCGCGCTCGACGACGGCGAGCTTCGACGGATCGATGTCGGGCGACGCGCCCTTCAGCGTCGCCAGGCCCGCCGCGCCGCCGACGACGACGAGCGCGACAGCGAGGCCGATGTACAGACCTTTGCGTGATTTCCTCACAGCCATACAGGCCTCTGACGAGAACGACGGGTAAAATGTTGCCGCATGTGGATTTTGCAGGGCTCGGCGCCCGAGACGACGTTCCGGCTGCGGCCCGGCGCGGTGAAAACCGTCGGCCGCGCGCCGCGCGCCGACTTCATCGTCGAGGCGGCGCTGGTGTCGCGGCTGCACTGCCGGCTGACCGCGGGCGCCGACAAGCTGGAAGTCGTCGATCTGAAGAGCACCAACGGCACGTACGTGAATGGCAAGCGGATCAACAAGGCGCATCTCGCCGACGGCGATCGTCTCCGCGTCGGACGTGTGGAGCTGACGATCGTCAGGGCTAATGGCTGATGGCTGATGGCTATGGCTGATGGATCCATCAACCATCAGCCATAGCCATCAGCCATCAGCCATCAGCCATGACGAGGAACGGATTAGTAGACCGCTCTCGCCCAATCGTCGTGTCAGGCCCGTGGCCGGAGTGCACGACGGCGTCGTCGCCGAACGCGAACAGCACGCGTCGAATCGAGTCGATGAGGACTTCGTAGTTCCCGCCCGGCAGATCCGTGCGGCCGATCGATCCCGCGAACAGCGTGTCGCCGACGAACAGCTCTTTCGGCGCGTCGCCCGGCTTCGCGATCGCGAGGCACACGCCGCCGGGGCAGTGGCCCGGCGTGTGATGCGGCGTCGCGTGCAGCCGGCCGAACGCGATCGGCTGGCCAGGCGTGTAGAAGACGTCGACCGGTGGCTGCGGCTCGACCTGGATGCCGAACAGCTGCCCGTGCTGTACGGCGTGCTCGTAGAGGAACAGATCGTCGCGGTGGAGGTGGACCGGCGCCTTCAGCGCGCGCTTCGCCGCGGCGACGCCGGTGACATGATCGATGTGCGCGTGCGTCAGCAGTATGTGCTTGATCGCGAGCGATTCACGCTGGGCAAACGCGAGCAGCGCGCCGACGCCGTCGCCCGGGTCGATGATCACGGCCTCCTTCGTCATCTCGCAGCCGACCACGAAGCCGTTCTGCCCGAACGGGCCGGCGGTCTCGGTGTGAACTATCATGGCAGCCGATGATCTTAGCCGTTCTCGACGATCTGATGTTCACGTCGAAGATCAAGACCGCGGCGAGCCAGCTCGGCGTCGCCGTCACGTTCGTGCGCTCCGCCGACGCGGCGCTCGGCGAGATGCGGAAGACGCCGCCGTCGCTCGTCATCCTCGATCTCAACAACGCGCGCACCAACCCGCTCGGCCTCGTCTCGTCGATGAAGCAGGACGCCGCGCTCGCGTCGATTCCCACCGTCGGCTACGCGTCGCACGTGCAGGTGGACGTCATCGACGCGGCGCGGAAGGCCGGCGTCGGCCAGGTGCTGGCGCGATCGTCGTTCACGCAGCAGCTCGCCGCGATTCTTGGCGGCGCGGAACCGCGCGCGTGATCGCCCGGCGCGCGAGATGATCGACGTCCTGCGCGCGCGCCAGCGCATCGCGCCGTACGTCCGCC
>QHWK01000399.1 GCA_003223775.1 Acidobacteriota bacterium | reverse complement strand
CGGCGCGCCGGCATGGAACTGGTACGTCTGATCGCCGCACGCGACGCCTTCCATGAACGACACGCCCTTGCCCTTGATCGTGTCGGCGATCAGGACTTTGGGCGCGTCGCGGATCGTGGCAAAGCCCGCGAACGCGTCGCGCATCGCGCGGAAGTCGTGGCCGTCCACGCGACGCACCGCCCACCCGAACGCGCGGAATTTCTCGTCGATCGGTCCGAGATCGCTCACCGCCGCGACGGTCGAATCGGACTGGTACTTGTTGTGATCGACGATCGCGACGATCTCGCCGAGCCGCTCGTTCGCCGCAGGCTGCAGCGATTCCCAGATCTGCCCCTCCTGCAGCTCGCCGTCGCCGGTCATCACGACGATGCGGCCGCCGCGCCCGGTCAGACGATGCGCGCGCGCCATCCCGTACGCCTTCGAGATCCCCATGCCGAGCGAGCCGGTGTTGGTCGCGATGAACGGCGTCGCGACGTCGGGATGCCCGGGCAGCCCGCCGAGCCGCCGCAGGCGATGCAGGAGATCGAAGTCCAGCTTCCCGAGCGCGATGAGCAGCGAGTACAGCGCCGGCGCGTCGTGCCCCTTCGACGAGAAATAGATATCGGATCCGGCGGCGCCGCCGTTCGGATCGACGAGCTCCTCGGTCCACAGCCACGTGATCAGGTCCATCGAGCTGAAGCTCGATCCGATGTGGCCCGATCCGGCCTGCATGATCATGTAGAGCGTGTTGAGGCGGCACAGATCCGCGACGAGCGCGGCGCGCTCGACGGGATCGACAGTCGCCGCGCGCGCCGCCGCGATCGCGTCGAGCCCCGCGTATCTCAGCGCGCCCGCGCCTTCAAGCTTCCGGTCGGAATGATCTTTTTCGCTCATCGAGAATGACGACGATCAACGCAGAAGACGCAGAACACGCAGAAGAATCTTCTCCATAAGAAATTCTGCGAGCTCTGCGAGTTCTGCGTTGTACGTCGTCCTCATCGCGCCGTCCAGCCGCCGTCGACGACGAGCGTGGCGCCCGTCATGTAGACCGACGCGCGCGAGGCGAGGAACACGATCGCGCCGTTGTAGTCGTCGTCGCGCGCCATGCGGCCGAGCGGCGTCCGCTTCTCGTACTCCGCGACGAAGTCCGGCGAGTGGCTTTCCTCGCGCACGCCGCCCGGCACGAGCGAGTTCACGCGCACGCCGAGCCGCTCGTGGCCGCAGTACTCGGCGAGCCACCGCGTGAAGTTCAGCATCCCGCCCTTCGCGACGCTGTAGCCGACCGGCTTGAACCACTCGCGGCCGCCCGCGCGCTCCGACGCGTACATCGATTGATCGGGCGAGACGACGCCGTAGGTGGACGAGATGTTGATGATGCTGCCTTCGTCCCGCTTCGCCGCGCGGAACGCGTCGAGAAACGACTGCGACACGACGAGCGCGCTCTTCAGGTGCGACTGCATCATCGCGTCCCACGCCGACTCGGGATAGCGCTCGAACCGCGCCGTCTCGAGCGAGGCGTCGGCCGGCGACGACCCGAGGCCCGCGTTGTTGACGAGAATCGTCGGCGCGCCGTGCCGCCCGACGACGTCGGCGACGGCGCGATCGACGGCGCGGCGATCGGTCGTATCGACGACGTGCGACGAGATGCGCGCGCCGCCGCCGATTGCGTGCGCCGTCGCGTCCGACGGCTTGATGTCGAAGAGCGCGACCTCCGCGCCCGCCGACGTCAACGCGTGCGCGTACTCGCGTCCGAGGCGTCCCGCGCCGCCGGTGACGATCGCGACGTGGCCCTCGAGCGAAAAGAGCACAGCCGCGGCGGGCCGGGCCGTCATAGTAGAGTAGCGTGCGCGTGCCGACGCGTGGTTCGACGCCTCCCCTCCGCATCGCGCGCATCATCACGCGCCTGAACGTCGGCGGGCCGGCGATTCAAGCCATCGAGATGAGCGCGCGCTTCGAGCGCGCGGGCTGCCACACGCTGCTCGTGCACGGGCGCCTCGGCGCCGGCGAAGGGGACATGCGCTATCTCGTCCCCGCCGATCGAACCTTCGAGATGGTCCACGTGCCGTCGCTTCGCCGCGAGGTCAGCCCGATCGCGGATGCCGCGGCGACCGCGCGCGTCTTCGCCCTGCTGCGGCGCTTCAGGCCGGCGATCGTGCACACGCACACGGCAAAGGCGGGCACGGTGGGGCGCGCGGCCGCGCTCCTCTACAACATCACCGTCGCAGGCAGCGCACGCGCGCGGCTCGTGCACACCTATCACGGCCACGTGCTCGACGGGTACTTCTCCCCCTGGACAGCGCGCGCGTTCACCGCGATCGAGCGTGCGCTCGCGCATCGCACCGACGCGCTCGTCGCCGTCTCCGAGTCGGTCCGCTGCAATCTGGTCGATGGCCACGCGGTCGGATCGGCCGATCGATTTCGCGTCGTGCCGCTCGGCCTCGATCTCTCGCGCCTGGCCGCGATCGGCGCGCGCGAGCGCGAAGAGGCTCGCGCGGCCTTTGGCCTCGACGCGGACGCTCGCGTCGTGGCACTGGTCGGACGGCTGACGGCGATAAAGCAGCCGCAGCTGTTTCTCGACGCCGCCGCGCGCGTCGCCGAGGCGGATCCCCGCGCGCGGTTTCTCGTCGCCGGCGGCGGCGAGCTCGAGGCCGCCGTGCGATCGCAGATCGCGGAGCGCGGGCTCTCCGATCGCGTGCGTATGCTGGGATGGCAGCGCGACGTCGCGCCGGTATACGCCGCGAGCGATCTCGTCGCCGTCACGTCGCGCAACGAGGGGACGCCGGTCGCGCTCATCGAGGGGATGGCGGCGCGCGTGCCGGCCGTCTGCTTCGATGTCGGCGGCGTACGCGATGTCATTCGCTCGCCGGATCTCGGCGTCCTCGTCGCGCCGGACGACGTCGCGTCGCTGGCCGATGAGATCCTGCGCCTGCTCGCCGACGAAACGCGCCGCGCCGGGATGGGCGCGCGCGCGCGCGCATCGGCGGTCGATCGATTCGGCGTCGATCGTCTCGAGCGCGATCTCGGTGCGCTCTACGCGGAGCTCGTCGGATAGCATGACGCTGACAGGATCAATGCCTCGACGCGCAGCGCGCCTGCTCATCGCCGCCGTCGCGATCGCCCACGCCGCGTTCTTCATCGTCTATCAACGGCCGGATTGGGCGACGCAGTGGACCGATCAGAACGGGTACCTGCTGCTCGGCCGCGTGCTCGCGCAGACCGGGCGCTTCAGCCGCTTCGCGGACACGCCGCAGTACGTGCCCGAAGCGATTCGCACGCCCGTGTACCCGGCGTTCGTCGCGCTCGTCGACGTGCTGTTCGGCGAGAGTCACCTGGCGATCGCGATCGCGCAGGGGCTGCTGTTTGCCGCGACGTGCGTGATCGTCCACGCCGTCGCCTCCACGATCGCGAGCGACGCCGTCGCGACCGCGGCCGGCCTCGTCGTCGCGCTGTATCCGCCGCTGCCGTACTTCGCGGCGCTCGTGCTGACCGAGACGCTCACGGCCTTCCTCGTCACCGCGGGCCTGGCGCTGTGGCTGCGCGCGCTCGCTCGCGATTCGACGGCGCTGCACCTCGCCGCCGGCGTCGCGCTCGCCGCCGCGGCGCTCACGCGGCCGACCTTCGCGCTGCTCCCGCTGTTTCTCGTCGGCGCGGCGCTCCTCGCGAGCCGCGCGCCTCGCCGCGCCGTCTGGCGCGGCAGCGGC
Source organism: Acidobacteriota bacterium (assembly GCA_003223775.1). Classification (GTDB taxonomy): domain Bacteria; phylum Acidobacteriota; class Vicinamibacteria; order Vicinamibacterales; family CAVVIG01; genus QHWK01. The sequence continues at coordinate 438 of QHWK01000399.1, read as the reverse complement.
GTGCTGCTGGCCGCGTTCGCGTCCGTCATCGCGCCGTGGCTCGTGTACAACGCGGTCTACTTCAAGGCGCTGACGTTCTCGCCCGCGGGAGGACCCGGACGCCAGCTCTTCGAGGGCGCGTGGCAGGTGGCGTTTCCCGGGCGCGTCGAAAGCGAGCTGACGTCGCTCGCTGACGCGGTCCCGGATCGCGCCCAACTCGACGCGCAGGTGCGCGAGGTGGCCGCCCGATCGCAGCTTCCGGCCGAGCCGATGCTGCGCTACGTCCATCAGCACCAGGACATCGCGCTCATCTGGACGACGCCCACCGATCCGTGGGAGCGGATGCTGGCACGGATCGCCGCCGACCACGAGTACTGGCGCGTCGCGGTGGAGAACATCCGGCGCGATCCGGTTCGCCACGTCTGGCGCCGCGCGATCCGCGGGACGTTTCTCATGTGG
>QHWK01000398.1 GCA_003223775.1 Acidobacteriota bacterium | reverse complement strand
ACTTGCCGTACCGGAAGCTGAAGTTGTTCTGCGCGTTCATCCGGTAATCGAAGCGGATGTTGTCCTTGCGCTGATCCTGCGGATTCTCGCTGTTGAGGATCGCGTTGGCCGTGCCCTGCTGGAACCCCGCGGTCGGCAGCGGATAGGCCGCGAGCAGCGCGAGGCCGTTCGCGCTGAGACGGTTCCCCGGAATCACGTTGCCCGGGAACGGCTGGCCGGTGAGCGGGTCCTTGATGATCTGCGCGCTGTTGAAGAAGCCGTTGTTCGGGACCAGCAGCTCGCTGAAATCACCGGCCCGCATCTTGGCCGTGGGGACGGTGGCGGTGTTGGTCTGCACCTGCAGGAAGTTGACCCATTCCTGCGCGCCGAAGAAGAACAGCTTGTCCTTCAGGATCGGGCCGCCCAGCGAGTAGCCATACTGCTTGTAGTTGAACGGCGCCGGCGAACGGTCGCTGAGGTTCGCGCTGTGATTGCGCGTCCAGGTGTTCGCCTGCAGGCTCTCGTCGCGGTAGAAGAACGAGGCGGTGCCGCTGAACCGGTTGCCGCCGCTCTTGGTGACCATGCGGATCTGCCCGCCGCTCGCGCGGCCGTACTCCGGCATGTAGTCGCCCGTGAGCACCTGCACTTCCTGAATCGCGTCGACGTTCTGGATGCCGACGATCGCGCCCGACGATCGTGTGCGGATCGCCGTCGCGCCGTCGATCGTGATGTTGTTCTCGTCGGTCCGGCTGCCGTTGATGTTGAAGCCGCCGTTGCCGAGATCGGAGAAGCCGCGCGAGTTGAAGTTGCCGCCCATCACGCCGGCCTTCAACCCGACGACGCCGATCGGGTTGCGGCCGGAGAAGGCGAGCTGCTCGATGTCCTTGGCTTCGATCGTCTTTCTGAGCGCGACGTCGGTCTGGAGCAGCGGCGAGCTCGCCGTGACGAGCACCTCCTCGCTAATCACGCCGGTCTGCATCGCGAAATCGAGCGTGACGGCGCCGGTCGCGTCGAGCTGAATCGCCTGGCGGCTGACCTTCTTGAACCCCTGGATCTCGGCGAGCACGTCGTACCGCCCGGGCAGCAGCGTGGGGAAGATGTAGAAGCCGGTCGAATCGGTGACGGTCGTCCCCGCCTGGTCGGTCTGTGTGTTGCGCGCCGTCACGCTGACGCCCGGCATCACGCCGCCCTGTTCGTCTTTGATGGTCCCTGAGATCGTTCCGCGGTCGAACTGCGCGCGGGCAGACGTCGCTGCGACCAGCAGGAGCATCGCTGTCCACGCCGTCGCGCCGCACGCGTGTCGAAGACGCGCGTGGAGACTCTCGCACCGGTGCATGGCCTCCTCCTTGTTGTGGTCGTGCAAAAAGAGCGGAGGGCACGCGGGCCGTCCGCGCCACGCGGCCCCACGGGCCGCGCGCGCGGATGATACACCTAACGCGTCATCGCGGCCTGCGGTGGAGCGCGTTGTCGGGCGAGCCGACTCTGAACCAGCGCCAGCCGTACGCATCGAGCGCCAGCTCGTGGCGTCCGTCTCGGCCGTGGCTGTCGCCGTTCGTGTTGAAGACGTCGACGAGCACCTCGGCGCCGGGCATCTTCATGTCGAACGCCGCCTTCACGCGGCGGTCCGCGAAGTTGTGGACCGTGACGAGTGACGCGCCGCGCCAGTCGTACCGGAGCACGAGCACGCCGGACGCCGAGGTCGACATCACCTCGAAATCGCCCCAGCTGATCTCGGGGCACTCCTTGCGCATGCGGATGATCCGCTCGGTCCAGTTGAGGAGCGAGTTCGGGTCGCGGCGTTGATCGGATACGTTGACGCGCTCGTAGCCGAACGTCGCATCGTCGATGACGCGCTGAACCGGATGGGCGCTGCGCGTGAATCCGCCGTGGCGCTCGCTCGTCCACTGCATCGGCGTGCGCGCGCACTCGCGGTCGGGCAGCGAGAGATCGTCGCCCATGCCGATCTCGTCGCCGTAGAGCATCATCGGCGTGCCGGGCAGCGAGAAGAGGAGGCTGAAGGCGAACTCGAGGCGGCGGCGGTCGTTGCCGAGCATCGCGGCCAGGCGGCGGCGAATGCCGCGGCCGTAGAGCTGCATCGACGGGTCGGGGCCGAACGCGTCGAAGACCTGCTGCCGTTCCTCGGGCGACAAGCGTCCGAGGTCGAGCTCGTCGTGGCTGCGCAGGAAGTGGACCCACTGCGCTTCCGCCGGCCGCCTGTAGGTCTCGCGGAGCGCCCACGTGAGCGGCGCGAGATCGGCCGTCGCCATCGCGTAGAAGAGGCGCTGGTTGACGGGGAAGTTCAGCATCATCTGCAGCCGATCGCCGCGCTCGCCGAAGTACTTCAGGCTCTCGTCGGGCGGCACGTTTGCTTCCGCGAGCAGGATCGCGTCGCCGCGGCGGAACTGGAGGAAGTGCCGCATCTCGTGGAGCAGCTCGAAATTCTGCTCGTGCGGCACGCCGGCGCCTTTCCGCTCGATGAGAAACGGGACCGCGTCCATGCGAAAGCCCGACACGCCGAGCTCGAGCCAGTAGCCCATCACGCGCGTGATCTCGTCGCGCACGGACGCGTGCAGCGTGTTGAGATCGGGCTGGAAGTCGTAGAAGCGGTGGAAGTAGTACTGCTTCGCGACCTCGTCGTACGTCCACGTCGTCTTCTGGACGCCGGGAAAGACGACGCCCTGCGCGTGATCGGCGGGACGCTCGTCGGCCCAGACGTACCAGTCGCGCGTCGGCGCGTTCCGATCGCGCCGCGCCTCCTGAAACCAGCGGTGCTCGTCGGACGTGTGGTTGACGACGAGATCGACGATGACGCGCAGCCCGAGCCCGCGCGCGTGGTTCATGAACTCGACGAAGCGGCCCTGCGTGCCGTACCTGCCGTTGACGCCGTAGTAGTCGGCGACGTCGTAGCCGTCGTCTTTCTCGGGCGACAGGTAGAACGGCTGGAGCCACAGGCAGGTGACGCCGAGCCCGGCGAGATAATCGAGGCGGCGCGCGAGGCCGTCGAGGTCGCCGATGCCGTCGCCGTCGGCGTCCATGTACTTGCCGACCGGCAGGCAATAGATGATCGCGTTCTTGTACCAGAGGTCGGCGATGGCCACGCGCTATCGTGAACTGAACTGCGCGCGAACGTACTCGCGGGTCATGCGCGCGATGTTGGAGATGGGAATCTCTTTCGGGCAGACCGCCTCGCACTCGCCCTCGTTCGAGCAGCTGCCGAAGCCCTCGGCGTCGGCCTGCGCGATCATGGCGGCGACGCGCGAGCGCCGCTCCGGCTTCCCCTGCGGCAGCAGCGCGAGCTGCGAGATCTTGGCGCCCATGAACAGGTGCGCCGACGCGTTCTTGCAGGCGGCGACGCACGCGCCGCACCCGATGCACGCCGCCGAGTCCATCGCCGTCTCGGCGATCTCTTTCGGGATCAGGATCGCGTTGCCGTCGGGCGCGCCGCCGGCGTTGATCGAGATGAAGCCGCCCGCCGCGATGATGCGATCGAACGCGCTGCGATCGACGACGAGATCCCTGACGACGGGAAACGCGCGCGCGCGCCACGGCTCCACGGTGATCGTGTCGCCGTCCTTGAAGCGCCGCATGTGGAGCTGGCAGACCGTCGTCCCGCGATCGGGCCCGTGCGCGATGCCGTTGACGACGAGGCTGCACATGCCGCAGATGCCCTCGCGGCAGTCCGAGTCGAACGCGATGGCCTCTTCACCCTTCTTGACGAGCCCCTCGTTGACGACGTCGAGCATTTCG
>QHWK01000397.1 GCA_003223775.1 Acidobacteriota bacterium | reverse complement strand
GGCGGTCTTCGATCAGGCCGTCAACATCGCGCTCACCGGTGGTCATCCTCGCCGACAGCCGGAAACGCCGGAGACCGTGGCGCGATGGAATCTCGAGAATTCGCTGGCGTTCTACAAAGCGCGCTTCGCCGACGCGAGCCGCTTCACTTTTGTGTTCGTCGGCAGCTTCACGCTCGAGAGCATCAGGCCGCTCATCGAAACCTACGTCGCCAGCCTGCCGGCTACTCATGGACACGAAACGTGGCGCGACATCGGCGTTGCGCCGCCAAAGGGCGTGACCGAGAAAACAGTCGAGAAGGGAATCGCGCCGAAGAGCGAGGTCGCGATCGTCTTCAGCGGTCCGTTCGTCTACGACGATGCGAACAAGCTGGCCCTTCAGGTGGTGACGCTCCTGCTGCAGTCGCGCCTGAGCGATGCAATTCGTGAAGAACTCGGGGCGACCTACGCCATCACCGTCGAGTCGCAATCGGCCAGGATCCCGAGGCCCGAATACCGCCTGCGGATCGACTGGACGTGCGACCCGGCGCGCACCCAGAGCGTCGTCGAGCGCGTGATGACGGAGGTCCGATTTGTCAGGCAGACGCTGCTCACGCCGGAGCAGGTGTCACGTCTGCGCAGCCTCCTCACGCGGGACTTCGACAAAAAGAGCGAGGAAAACGGCTACCTGCTCGGCCAGATCGCGCGCCGCTACGAAGACGGCGACGGGGCCAACGTCGGCGCTGCGCTGCAGCCGCTGTCGCAGATTTCCGAGCTGAACGGCGCCGTGATTCAGGAAGCCGCGCGGCGGTACCTCGACACGGACAATTACGTCCGCCTGACGCTCATGCCGGAAACGAAGTAGCTGCGGTGGCGGCCTCGAGGATTGCGCGGACCTTGTCGCGCTCTCCACGCCCGAGCCCTGACCATTGCGGTCAGCGGCCCCGCCGGTTCGCACCGGCGAGGCCTGATCCACGAATCTACCGGTGCGCCGGCTGCGCAGAGGCGAAGTTCTTCATGAACTCGTCCATCCGCTGCTTCATCTCCTGTGGCGTGAGGTCTTCCTTCCGCGTGGCGATCGTCCACTGGTACCCCTCTGGATCGGTGAAGGTTCCCGCGCGGTCGCCCCAGAACTGATCCTGCATCTGCCCCATGGGCCCCTGCGCCGTCTTGGCGCCCGCGGTCACCGCCTTGTTGAACAGCGCGTCGCAGTCCTCCACGTAAATCCAGAGCGACGCCGGCGAGCCGCCGTACGCTTTCGGCCCTTTCGCGCCCCCCATCGCGTCGTTCAGCATGATGAGCGAGTTGCCGATCCGGATTTCGGCGTGCATGATCTTGCCGTCGGGGCCCGCGGCGCGCGCCACTTCCTCGGCCCCGAGCGCCTTCTTGTACCAGTCGAGGGCCTGCGCCGCGTTGTCGAGGATCAAGTGCGGCGTCACCGTGTGATGCCCTTGAGGAATCGCGTTCTTCGCCTTCGCCATATCGACCTCCTTCATTCCTGTCTGGAAACCTTGATTCTGTGTGCAGAGCGGCGCGACCGCAAGCTGATGAGAAGTCTTCGGTCATCTGCCCGCGGCAGCCGGATTACCATGATGATGCGGCACGGCGAGCAGCCCGATCAGCGCAACGTGCTGCGCGGCTGGGAACGCGCGATCCTGCACGCGCGTATGGACCTCGGGGGAACGGAGCTGCTCGGGGCCGACATCCCGCCCGACCGTTTTCAGCCGATTCGCAGCGCCTATCTGTCGCTGACGCTCGACAGCGATCAGGAAGCCGACCGCGTCTACGCGCTGCTCGCCGACGGCGGTCAGATCTTCATGGCGATGCAGGACACGTTCTTCGCGTCGCGCTTCGCGATGCTGCGGGACAGGTTCGGCACCTCATGGTTGCTGCTCCATCCCAAGCCGCAGGGCGCGTGAGCAACCGCTCGGCGCGGGCCGGTCTCGCCGCGCTTGACACTGCCGGCGAACACCCGTAAGTACGGCATCACGGCGGAGACACGACGACCTGCCGGGGAGGATGCCATGCGTACGTCGCTGTCGCTTCTCGTGTTGCTTTTCGCCGCGATGTCGCTCGGCGCTCGACCGGACGCGCAGGCCGGCGGCGCCGCCGCGAGCAAGGCGATGCCGCCGCCAATCACGAAGCACGGCTTGCTGGTCGAGATCCGCGACGTCGCGCGCCTGCCGGACACGCGCGGCCTCCGGCCGCCGGACCAGGACGTCGTGCCCGCCGGCTGGGCGCGCATCAACTACGTGCGCGATCTGCCGGACGGCCGCCGCTTCGCCAACGACTCGCGCGGCTTCCTGTATCTCATCGACCGCAACAACCAGCCGTCCGTCTATGCGAACGTCGGCGCCGCGTTTCCGTTCGCGGTGTACGACCGCCTCGAGAGCGGCTTCATCGGGTTCACGTTTCATCCCGAGTTCGCGCGCAACGGCCTCTTCTACACGGTGCACGGCGAGCGCGCGAAGGGGAATCCCGCGACGCCGCATTTCATCCCGCCGGGATTCACGCGGGCCGACGTCAACTACCACGACGTGATCACCGAGTGGCACGCCGCCGATCCGTCGGCCAGTACGTTTCGCGGCACGCGGCGCGAGCTGCTGCGCATCGCGCAGGTCGTCGCGAACCTGACGCATCCGATGGGCGATCTCGAGTTCAACCCGACGTCGAAGCCGGGCGCGCCCGATTATGGGCTGCTGTACACGAGCGGCAGCGACCTCGGGTTCAGCAACGGCGGCGGCCCGCACGCGAACAACCCCACCCAAGCGCAGCGCCTCGACACGCTGATCGGCGCGATCCTTCGCATCGATCCGCGCAGCCCGTCGGCGTCCGGCGGCACGAAGGGCGTCGGCGACTACACGATTCCCGCGATCAACAAGTTCGCCGCCGACGGCGATCCGAAGACGTTCGGCGAGATCTACGCGTACGGCTTCCGCAACGCGCACCGCCTCACGTGGGACCTCACCGACGGCACGATGTTCGCCTCGGATATCGGGATGAACAACATCGAGGAAATCAACATCGTTCACGAGGGGAACAACTACGGCTGGATGAAGCGCGAAGGCCTGTTCGAGAATGGCATCACGCGGCCGGGCGGCGCGCTCAACCAGCTCTTCCCGCTCTCGCCCGAGGCGCTCCGTTCGCGCGCGACCGACGGTTTCACCTACCCGGTCGCGATGTACGACCACACGCAGGGACAGGCGATCACCGGCGGCGTCGCGTACCACGGCCGCATCCCCGCGCTCCGCGGCAAATTCGTCTTCGGGGACATCGTCCGCGGCCGCGTGTTCGCCGCGGATCTCGCCGCGATGAAAAAAGCCGACGACGGCGTTCCGGAGACGGTGGCGCCGATCGAGGAAGTGCAGCTCTACGTGCGAGACGCGGGCGGCAGCCGCAACTACGTCGCGTTCCGCGAGCTGATCGAGGCGGCGAACGGCACGACGGCCGCACGCGCGGATCTGCACTTCAGCCGCGCCGCCGACGGCGAGATCCTCGTGACGTCGCGGCAGGACGGCACGATCCGCATGCTCGTGCCCGAGTCCGGCGGCACCGCGCCGCGCGCCGAGCGGCGCTGAGGCACGCCGGCCACCGATTTTACGCGCGCGCCGCCGCGAGCGCCGCGCGCACGCGCTCGTCGCGGAACGGCACGCGCCGCAGCCGCACGCCGGTCGCATCGAAGATCGCGTTCGCGACGGCGGCGATGAGCGGCTTGCATGCGGTTTCACCCGCGCCGTACGGCGGCAGATCGGCACGGTGCGGATTCGGATCGCCGTTGACGAGCACGACGTCGATGCGAGCCGGCGTGTCGGCATGCCGCAGCGACGGATGCGTGACCCAGTCGACGCCCGTCGTCTTCTCGGCGTCGAAGCGCACCTCCTCGTGCAGCGCGCGGCTCAGCGAGTGCAGCATCGCGCACTCGATCGTGTGCCGCAGCGCCTCGGGATTGATGACCAGTCCGCAGTCGTGCGCGCATACGAGCCGCTTCACCCACACGTGGCCCGTACGCCGATTGACCTCCACTTCCGCGATCTCGGCGACGACGGTTTGATTCCGGAACGCGTACGCGACGCCGCGGCCGGTGAGTTCGTCGCCGCGCGGGGCGGGCCGAGGCGACGGCCGCGGATCCCAGCTGAACGCCTCGGCCGCCGCTTTCACCACCGCGATCGAGCGCGCGCGTCTGAAGCCGCTGTCGTCGGCGGCGCTCGCGGTCAGCATCCGCAGACGAAACTCCACAGGGTCCGCGTGCGCTGCGGCGGCCAGCTCGTCGATGAACGACTCGGACGCGAACGTGATCTGCGGCCCGTTCGGATCGCGCAGGTTGCCGGTGCGCAGCGGCGTCTCCCAGACGAGCGGCAGCGCCACGACCTGCGACGCCGTGCGCCGGTTCGGGATCTCGTACATCTCCGACGGCGTCCCCGCGCTGCCCGCGGCCGGCGTCGCGCGGCGGCGGCCCATCAGCTGCGCGACGAGGACCGTGTCCGCCTCGTTGTAGCCGACGTGGCAGTAGTCCGCGGCTCGGCCATCGTAGTCGAGCGCGGCGAGATTGCCGGCAGCGTCCAGCGCGCCGCGCATCGTGAAGGCGAACGCCGGCCCTTTGGTGTCCCAGCCGGTCTCCTCGTGGCGCATCCACTGCACCCGCACGGGACGGCCGATCTCCTTCGCGAGATAGGCGGCCTCGAATCCGGCGTCGTCGGCCGCGGTGCGCCCGAAGCCCTGCGGTCCCTCCATCCAGACGACGCGGACGCGATCGCGCGGCATATCGAGGAACTGTGCGATGCCGTTGCGCATGCCGTACGACTTCATGTCGTTCGAATACACCGTCATCTGGCCGTTCGACGGATCCGCCGTCGCGTGCGCCGGCGCGAACGCGGTGTGTCCCTGGAACGGCATGTCGTACTGCGCCTCGACGATCTTCGCGGCGCTGGCGAACGCGGCGTCAGGAGTGCCTTTCACCGACGGCCCCTGCTTCGACGTCGGCGTCGCGCTGCGCATGTAGGTGAAGAGATCGTCGGAGGTCGGGAAGGGGAGCTGCGCCGGCTTCTGCCACGTCGCCTTCAACTGCTTCGCCGCGGCGATCGCCTGCTCCTCGCGCTCGCAGATCACGGCGACATAGTTGCCCTTGGTGACGACTCGCACGAATCCGGGAAGACTGCGCACCGACGATTCGTCGACGGCGACGAGCCGTGCGCCCGCCGCTGGCGGCTTCACGTTGCGCGCGTGCACCATGCCGGGGAGCTTCACGTCGACGGCCCACTCGAGCGAGCCGTCCACCTTGGCGGGAATGTCGTAGCGCTGCGGCGACTGGCCGACGTTGCGCAGCTCGCCGACCGGCTTCACCTTCGCCACGCCGGTGGTCGCGTCGACGTTATTCCCCGTGAGCGTCGCGCACGTCGAGCCGATCGACCGGCACGCCGAAGCGCGCGGCCGCCATCTCGAGCAGCACGCGCCGCGCCTCCGCGGCGACGCGGCGCATCGGCCAGCCGTCCACCTGAATCGCGTCGGAGCCGCCCGAGCCGCCCTGGTCCACGGTGTTGTCGGTGCTGCCCATGATGCAGCGCGTCCTGTCGAACGCGATGTCGAGCTCGTCGGCCATCATCTGGCGGAATGCGGTGCCGGTGCCCTGGCCGCAGTCCGTCTTGCCGACGTAGAACGCGGCGGTGTTGTCGTCGTGTACGACGATCCACGAATCGAGCTGGCGAAAATCGGGATCGGGATACGGACCCGCGCCCTGCGCGCGTGCGCCCGCCGCAAACGGGCCGGCAAGCCCGCCGGCGCCGAGGCTGACGACGAGCAGGCCCGAACCCTTGAGGAACGCACGGCGCGACACCCCCGTCTGCGCCTCGAGCAGATCCTCGACGTGCTTCGGGACGTTCGTGAAGGTGGTCATGCGATCCTCCCTTCCGCGGCGCGCTTGATCGCCTTCTGCACGCGGTAGTACGTCATGCACCGGCAGAGCGTCGCGTTCATCCCTTCGCGAATCTGCGCGTCGGTTGGGTTCGGGATCTTCGTGAGGAGCGCCACGGCGCTGATGATCTGGCCGTTCTGGCAGAAGCCGCACTGCGGCACCTGCTCGTCGATCCACGCGCGCTGCACCGGATGCAGCACGCCGTCCTTCGCGAGACCTTCGAGCGTCGTCACTTCGGCGCGAACGGCGGAGCAGGGCGTCACGCACGAGCGGACGGCGACGCCGTTGATGATCACCGCGCACGCCCCGCACTGCCCGAGGCCGCAGCCGAAGCGCGGTCCGTGCAGCCCGAGGTCGTTGCGCAGCACGTAGAGCAGCGGCGTGGACGGCTCGACGTCCACCGCGTGCGCGCGGCCGTTGACCTTCAGGGTGATGGTGCTCATGCGCGCCATCTTAACTCCATCGATATAGGGATCGCGACGGACGGATCCGCGCCGCGTGCGTGTGGTTGTGCTATGGTTGCCGCGGCTATTCCGCAGATCGGCAAGAGCGACGAGGGCACGCTGCCCTCACGGCACGTCGGCCGCAGCCGGCGCGCGCCTCGACGCCGCACGGACGCGGTGCCGATCCGATTGTGTGCGCGTCCAGGGACACGCCCGCGACAAGGGCCAGGGAGAAACTGCCATGGCATCCTCAGTCGGACGGCGCAGCATTCCGCTCGCCATCGTCGTCGTCGTCTCTCTTGTCGCGCCCGGCCCGGCGCGCGCGCAGGGCTTTGGCGTCTTCAAGAAAAACGTGATGCTCGCGCGATCGCTGCCGCCGGTGATCGATCTGTCCGGCACCAGGGTCGGCGTGAACGTCACGGGCGTTCCGGGCCGGCCGCAGACCGTGACGCAGTTGCTGCGCGCGAAGCTCATTCCACTCATCTTCTCGAACGGCACGCTCGTCGAATCGCAGGCAAGTCCGGATCGCGTCGTCGAGGTCACGATCACGGATCTCAGATCGACGACGCGTATCGATCCTGCGGATCGATCGACGGTCGTGACGGCGAACATTCAGGCCGCGTACCGCACGATCAACAACCAGACGAAGCGGACGCTCGACGCGAAGAACGTCGACTTCGAGTACGAGCAGCGCTTCGCGGCCGCTCAGCAGCAAACCCAGACCGCCACGACGAAAGGAAGCGACGGCGGCTTCCTCGGCAAGCTCAACAAACTCTCGAACTCGCTCGGCAGCGGCGCGGCGAGCACCGAGCAGCCGCCGACGGCCGAAAAGCTGACGATGATGATGGTCGACGCGATCGCGGTGCAGATCGCGCAGCGAATCGTGTTGATGAAGGAAACGATCGAAGTACCGCTGCCGCGCGGGAAACTTGACAAGGCGTCCGATCTCGCCGTCAACGGACGGTGGGGCGCCATGCTCGAGCAACTCGAGCAGACATCGCCGCTTCCCGCCGCCGACGACGCGTACCGCATCTACGGCATCGGCGTCGCGAACGAGGCGCTGGCGTATCTCGAGCGCGACGCGGCGAAGCAGCGCGATCTCGTCGCCAACGCGTCGCTGAACTACAAGAACGCCCTCCAGGTTCGCCGCGACGAAAAGACGTTCCAAAAAGCGGAGGCGCGGATCGCTCAGTCGCTCAACGCCCTCACGGTCGTTGCCGCGCAGCAGAGCCAGAGCCGCGCGCCCGCCGTACAGCCGGCCGGCGGCGCCCGCAGCGCCGGCGGCGAGGGCGGCGGCAAAGCGACGCGGTGGAACAACGCCGCCGTCGTCGAGCTCGCGAAGGGCGGCTTCAAGGACAGCGAGCTCGTCGAGATGATTGCCACCGCGCCGACGCCTGAGTTCGAGGTGAGCACGCCGGCCGATCTGCTCGAGCTGCGGCGCGCCGGCCTGTCCGACGTCGTGATCCGCGTCATGCGGATTCGAATGCAGTCGGTACGGAAGGATCGCTGAACGGCGCGCGCCATGACCGCCGCCAGAACCGTCGCCGTCGGCGTCGCTGCCGTAGTCGCGCTCGGCAGCGCGCTCGCCGCGCAGCGCGTCCCGATGACGACCTGCGGCGCGGCGCTCGAGACGATCAACTGGACGCGCGAGAAACTCGCGCGTCCCGACGTCAGCAACGCCGCGCTCGCGCCGGTGCTGTCGTATCTCGAGCTCAGCACGCAGAGCTGCACGACCAACGGCGACCTCTGGTACTACCGGTATCTCGTCGAGCGCCGCCTCGGCGCGCCGTCGGCCAAGGTCGCGTACTCGCGGAAGAAGGCCGACGACTGGCGCTCGGCGGCGCTCGCGCGCAACGTCGATCCGTTTGCGCCGCCGCCGCCGGCGCCCGCCGCCGCCGCGGCCCCCATCGGTCGCAAGTGGGCGCTCGTTGTCGGCATCGGCGATTTCACGGATCCGTCGATCGTGCCATTGAGCTTCACCGCGAAGGATGCGCGCGATCTGCAGGGCGCGCTCGTCGATCGCAGCGCGGGCGGCTTCGCGCCCGAGCGCGTGCGGCTGCTCGTCGATGGCGACGCGACGCTCGTGAAGATCCGCGAAGGAATCGGCTGGCTGCGCGCGAATGCCGGGCCCGACGATCTGGTCGTCGTCTATGTTGCGAGCCACGGATCGCCGCGGCAGTTCGATCCGAACGGCGTGAGCTACATCCTCGTGCACGACACGAGCGCCGAGAACGCGGAGCGGCTGTACGCGACGGCGCTGCAGATGATCGACCTCGCCGAAGATCTCTCCCGCGATCTGCGATCGGGCCGCGTCGTCCTGATCCTCGACACCTGCTACAGCGGCGATGCGGCGCGGATGCGCCTCGACGGAGGCGCGGCGGTCTTCGCGCCGGGGCTCGAGGGCTTCGCGCGCGCGCCGGGCCGGCTCGTGATGGCGGCGGCCAACGGGGATCAGCCGTCGTGGGAGAGCGCGGAGCGGAAGAACGGCTACTTCACGTTCTTCCTCGTCGACGCGCTGCGGCAGGGCCGCGGCCGCCTGCCGCTGCGCCAGCTGTTCGAGGACGTGCAGAAGAACGTCAGCGCCGCAGTGCTGCGCGAGCTGCACAAGACGCAGACTCCGCTCATGACCGGCTCGGCCGCGATCCGCGACGTGCCGCTCGCCGCGGCCGAAGCAGCCGCGTCGTCGGGGATGTGATCGGCGCTACGACCCGCCGGCGGCGCGCGCGCGCCTGACGAGATCCGCGGCGCGCGGATCCGAGATCTCGACGGCGAGGGCCGAGGCTTTCGTGAGGAGCAGCACCGACTCGGGCGATCCTTCGAGCATGGCGAGGTACTCCTCGAGTGCTTCGCGCGGAAGGCTGCGCTCGAGGAAGATGTCGGCGCGCACCAGGTGAAGCGCGTCGCCGGAGAGGTCGGCGCCCGCCGCCGCGAGCGCCTGCTGGAGCATCTGCTCGGCGGCACGGTCGAGGAGCGTGATCGTCGCCGACGCATTCAACGAGTCGGACACGCGGATGTCGAGGAGCGCGCTCGTTCTGCCGGCGTCGACCTGCGCGCGGAGCGCCGACTCGAGGTCCGGCGCGCGCAGCGCGCCGAGCGCGACGTCGATGCCGGACCTGGTCCACAACACGCGCGCCGTTCCTGCTTCTTTGAGCGTTGCCGTCAGCGTACCGGAGGACTGCTTCCGCCACTGGAGCTGCGACGCGGTCGCCGGCGTCGTGAGCGCGCCGCTCACCGGCCAGAGCAGCAGGCCGAGCATCGATCCGCGCGGTCGTCCGCCGGTGCGGCCGTACTCGCTAAGCGCCGACGTGTATTTTCCACCAGGCGGGGACACGATGTATCCGTGCATGCACGGCGTGCCGGTGATTTCCTTGATCAGACCACCGTCGAACACCTTGAAGCGCGCGGTCGGTTCCTTGCAGGTGACAACGTCACCCACTTGAAGCGCGCGCGATCTGTCCTTCGCGTTGTCGATCGGCCTCGCGGTCGAACCCGACTGCA
>QHWK01000396.1:883-7061 GCA_003223775.1 Acidobacteriota bacterium | reverse complement strand
TCCGCAGTCCGCATTGTTCATCGTCCACCTCGTCCGCGCTGACCCGGCTTGGGCGTCTCGTTCGGATCGGAGCCGTCGGTCGGCGCGCCGGTGCCCGACGACCCGAGGAACAGCTTGCGGCCGTCCGGATACGTCACGTTGCGGCCGTTCGCGCGCAGCAGCGAATGATCGCGCGCCTGGTAGCCGTCGATCACGAGGACCGTGCCCGGCTTGAGCGACTCGCGCGTGATGCCGCGGCGCAGCAGCGTGTTCGGCGTGCCGCCCTCGACCATCCAATCCTTCTTCGTGCCGTCCGGATCCGTCACCTCGATGTGGATCCACGCGTGCGGGTTCACCCATTCGACCTTCGTCACCGGGCCCTTGAGCAGGACCGGCTTGTTCGGGTCGAACTCACCGCCGAACGCATGGTGACCGATGACCGGGACGCTTGCGAGCAGGAGACCGACAGCCGACAGGACGATTCTTTTCATGACGTGCACCTCAATAGCCCCCCGTCTTCTTCTTCGCGTCGTCCGCTTCCTTCAGGCGCGCTCCGCGCAGGATGTTCCCCATCGCGTAGTTGCCCTCGTGGCAGGCGTATTCATAGAGTAACTCATCGGTGGCCGGCCAGGTGTATTCTCCTGTCCACGGCCGCGTCCACGTCGCCGGGTCCTCAACCGTAAAGCGATAGAGCACGCTTTTCGCGTCCACGCGCGTGAAGCGCTCGACCATGTGCAGGTTCTGCGTCGAGCCGCGGAAGCGCGTCTTGTCGGTGAAGTTCGTCGTGTCGACGACGAGCGTGTCGCCGTCCCAGCGCCCCACCGAATCGCCCATCCACTTGCGCACGGCGGGCGGCAGGTGCTCCGCGTTCATGCGGACGACGCGCGCGTCGTGCACCATCTCGGTGAGGATGACGATCGAATCCGGCGTCTGCACGATCTGGTGGAGGTTGTTGTAGAAGTAGTTCGGCAGCACCGGCGGGCCGGACGTCGATCCGAATCCCATCAGGCAGCGTTCGCCGAGGGGGCGGCGCTCCGGATCGTCGTACGCGCCGTTGCCCTCGAAGCCGGGATCGTCCTCGCGCGCTGTCTGATCGGACGTCGGACGATTGACGTTGCGCGCGACGCGCTGCCGCGCGTCCGGCGTCATCTGCGGCACGCGGCCGTCGGGCGGATCGATCAGGAGCGAGGCGCGCTTGCGCCCGTCGACGACCGTGTACTGCGAGCCGGCGTCGATCCAGAAGCTGTTGTAGCCGCCGACGTTGCCGGCGGGGCCGGCGGATCCGTCGCCGCCGACCGGCGGCGCGGGCCGATCGCCCTTGAGCGGCGCGTCGCCCGACACCTTGCGCGCCAGCGCCTGCCGCTCGCCTTTCTTCGCGTCCTCGTCGGTGAGCACGAGCGGCGATCCGGCCGCGCGCTCGACAGGCGTCAGCATCGCGAGATCGTAGGTGCCCTGCAGATCGGGGTGGCCGTCCTTGGTCCGCGGAATCGACGACTTCGACTGCGCCGCGAGGGACGCGGCCGCGAACGATGCGACGATCGCCGCCGCCACGAACCGGTACTTCTTGTCCAACCTTGACTCCTGCCGGCTAGCCCCCGCCCCCAGCCCCTACTCCCGCGACAGCGGCTTCTTGCGATACGCGCCGTACAACAACTCCTCGACGAACTCGACGCACTTGAAGTCCATCAACTGCGCGTTCTTCTCGAGCCGGCGGTAGAGCGGCATGCTGATCTTCCACGGCCGCGTGAAGGTCTCCGGATCGGTGATCGTCGCCTCGTAGCTCAACACGTCGGCCCCCGTCCGCGTCCAGCGCTCGACGACCTTCATTTGATCGCTGTGGAAGTTGCCGGAGCGATCGAACCAGGTGCTGTCGTTGAAGCCGCTCGCCTCGATGACGAACGTCTCGCCCTCCCAGCGTCCCACCGACTGGCCCATCCACGAATCGACCGGCGCCGGCCCCGGATCCTTCAGATAGATGTTTCGGACGGCGCCGGCGTATTGGTATGCGAAGAACACGGCGCTCGGGCTCTGCAGGATCTGGAACGGCTGCGGCATGTAGTTGGCGCGCGGCACGCCGGGGAGGTAGCACTTGACCTCAGGATCGCGGTCGAGCCACTTGTCCAGGTTCTCTTTCCGCTTGGCGAGCGCCTCGGGCTTGTACGGAATCGCGCCGCCCTCGACGATGCCGACGCCAGGCGGCACGGAGCCGACCGCGCCGAGCGCGAGCACCGGCGCCGCCGCCACCGGACCGTAGGGGCCGGGGCGGAGCGCCAACGCGGGGCGCGCCATGTGCATCTCGATGTCGTAGTTGGCTTCGTTGTTCGCCTGCCAGATGCCGTTCAGATCCGGCTTGCCGTCCGCGGTCCGCGGCGCGCGGTAGGCGGCCGGAGCCTGTCCGGCCATCGGCGTCGCCCACGCGCCGGCGAACGCGCCTCCGGCCGCCGCCACGATCGCAATCATCAGACCCTTCACGCTTTTTTCCACCTGAGACGCCCTCCAAGCAGGCGAACATCCTCGCTGTAGTCCCTTGGAAAGTCAACATTTTACAGTTGACACTCGTCATGCGCAGCCCGAGTATCGCGCTGCGCGCCGTCATGGCTGATGGCTAAGGGCTGATGGCTAAGGGCTGATGGCTAAGGGCTGATGGCTAAGGGCTGATGGCTAAGGGCTGATGGCTATCGCGAATGGCTGACGGCTGTGGCCCATCGTCCATCGTCCATCGTCCATTGACCATAGCCATCAGCCATCCAGCCATCAGCCATGACGCCGTTCCAGGAGGCGGCATGTATCGAGCATCCGTCGTCGCGGTTGCGTGGGTTCTCGTCGCCGCTCCCGCCCGTGCGCAGGAGCGCGCCAGCATCGTCGGCGTCGTCCAGGACACGTCGGGGGCGGTGCTGCCCGGCGTCACCGTCGAGGCGTCGAGCCCCGCGCTCATCGAGCGCGTCCGCAGCGGCGTCACGGACGGATCGGGACGCTTCGCGATCATCGATCTCCGGCCCGGCACGTACACCGTGACGTTCTCGCTCGCCGGATTCAAAAGTTATAAGCGCGAAGGGATCGTGCTCGAGGGATCGTTCGCCGCGACGGTGAACGGCAGCCTGAGCGTCGGCCAGATCGAAGAGACCGTCACGGTGACCGCCGGCTCGCCGGTCGTCGATCTGCAGAGCACGCAGAACCAGTCGGTAATCAACCGCGACGCGCTCGACGTGCTGCCGGCGGCGCGCACGATGCAGGGCGGCGCGAGCCTCGTGCCGGGCGTCAGCTTCTACAGCCAGGGCTTCACGAGCAACATGTCGATCCACGGATCGCTGCGCGAGGATCAGCATATCTACTTCGACGGGATGAACATCGGGCAGAACCTGACGCAGAACGGCCAGCAGGCCAACGGCGTCGGCGTCAACGAGCTCGCGCAGCAGGAGCTGGTGTACGACGCGGGGTCGCAGTCGGCGGAAGTCGCGGTCGGCGGCGTGCGGATGGACTCGATTCCGCGCGAGGGCGGCAATCAGTTCTCCGGCATCCTGCGCGTCTTCGGCGGCACCGGATCCTGGCAGAACGCCAACATCACCGACGAGCTGCGGCCGTTCATCGCCGTCGGCAACGCGCTCGACTACACCTACGACGTGAACGCCGTCTTCGGCGGTCCGATCAAGCAGAACAAGGTGTGGTTCCTCCTCGCGCAGCGCGTATCGCAGACCAACAACCTCATTCCGCTGCCGACGCAGTATTTCCCGCAGGGCGGGCAGGCGGAGTCGGGCGGGCAGGTGGCGCCGCATACGACGGTCCGCCTGACGTGGCAGGCCTCGCCGCGCAACAAGATCGTGTGGGCGTTCTACAAGTCGCAAGGCGGCACGAGGCGCTTCGACGTCGGCTGCACGGCGACGAGCTTCAACAGCGTCTCGTGCATCTCGCCCGAAGCGGCCTACTGGCTGCCGACGCCGCTGCAGTACGCGTCGCAGGTGAAGTGGACGTCGCCGATCACCGGCCGGCTGCTCCTCGAAGTCGGCGAGTCGTTCTCGGTTCACCGGCTCGCACAACATCAAGGCTGGCATCAACAATTCCACCGGCTACGAGCGCACCAAAGTGATCCGCAACGGCGACACCGCCGCGCTCACCTACGTCAACGTGAACGGCGTGCCGACCTCCAGCACCGTGACGGTGACGAACTCGCCGTACGAACGGTTCGAGAACCTGAACGCGAACCTCGGCGTCTTCGCGCAGGACAGGTGGACCTTCCCGCGCCTGACGCTCACCTACGGCGCGCGCTACGACTACTTCAACGCGTCGACGCCGGAGGAGGCCGATCAGGGCGGCCGCTTCATGACGGCCGCGGCGCAGGCGGCGCGCACGAACATCGCGCCGGTGTCGTGCGTGCCGTGCTGGAACGACTGGTCGATCCGCTTCGGCGCGTCCTACGATCTGTTCGGCACGGGCAAGACCGCGCTGAAGACGTCGGTGGGCAAGTTCCTCGGGCAGCAGGCGCTCGGCCTTGCATCGTCGGTGAACCCCGGCGGCAACCAGACCGACGCGCGCGCATGGACCGATCTCGATCGCAACGGCACCGTGTTCGACGCGAACGGCAACGTGCAGTTCAACGAGATCGGTCCGTCGCGCAACAACAACTTCGGCATCCCGGGCATCGGCACGACGCAGTTCGATCCGGCGCTGCCGCGGCCGACCAACTGGGAGGAGACCGTCTCGGTCCAGCACGAGCTGATCCCGAACGTGTCGGTGACGGCCGGCTACTACCATCGATCCTTCCAGCACCTGCAGTACACGAAGAACACGCTCGTCGATCCGAACGCGGACTACACGCCGTTCACGATCGCGATTCCGGGGAACGCGAGCCTGCCCGGCGCCGGCGGACAGGCGATCACCATGTACAACCTGAATCCCGCGAAGCTGGGCATCGTCAACAACGTGCAGACGTGGTCCGATCTGAACTCGCGTATCTACAACGGCTTCGAGATGAGCGTGAACGCGCGCTTCGGCCGGCGCGCGTTCGTCTTCGGCGGGATCACGACCGATCGGACGGCGACCAACACCTGCGACGGGCCGGTGACGACGGCCGCGAACGCCACGCCGTCGAACCCGAACAACTATCGCTTCTGCGACCAGGTGCCGCCGTTCCAGACGCTCTACAAGGCGTCGGGCGCGTACACGTTCCCCGGAGAGGTCAACGTCAGCGCGACGTACCAGGCGCGGCCGGGCATCAGCGTGGGTTCCTTCTACACGTTCAACAGCGCCATCGCCGGCGTGGCGTTGACCGGCGGCGGGAACCTGACGGTCAACGTCGTCGATCCGACGACGCAGTATTACGATTACGTGAAGACGCTGGACGCGCGCATCGCGCGCTGACCGTGTCGGTCAGACGCCTTCAGACTGGGTCGTAAACCGAGCATCAGCCTTGAGAGTTGAGGCCATGAGGTTGAGGCCATGAGAGTTAAGCCGTGAGAGTTGAGACTTGAGAGTTGAGACTTGAGACTTGAGAGTTCCATGCCACCTCACCGCCTCATTCGACCCGTTGAAGTAACAACGGGACCATTTGCAACCTGGCCGTCCGAATTGTCGTCAAACGTGCTACCGTTGCTGCACTTACCGGTTTTTCACAAGTAAAGGAGTCTATGATTCGAAAGCTCGTCGCCGTGGCCATCGCTGGCCTTGTGGGCCAAGCCGTGTCGGCCCAGGCCCAGTCAACTCCGACGTTCAGCAAGGACGTCGCGCCGATCCTGTACAAGAACTGCGTCGAGTGTCATCGGCCGGCGGCGATGGCGCCGATGTCGCTCCTCACCTACGAGGATGCGCGGCCCTGGGCGCGCGCGATCAAACAGAAAGTCGTCGCGCGCCAGATGCCGCCGTGGGGCGCCGATCCGTCGATCGGCACATTCGCGAACGACATCAGCCTGAAGCAGGCCGACGTCGACACGATCGCCGCGTGGGTGGACGGCGGCGCGCCGGAAGGCAGCCGCGCGGAGCTGCCGCAGCCGCCGCAGTTCGCTGACGGCTGGTCGATCGGAACGCCGGACTATGTGTTCAGGATGCAGAAGCCGTTCACCGTGCCGGCCGACGGCACGGTCCCGTACGTCTACATTACCGTGCCGACCCGCCTGAAAGAGGACATCTGGATCAAGGCCGTCGAGCTGAAGCCGACCGATCGCCGGGTCGTGCATCACATCATCAGCACGCTCGTCGAGGGCAGCGG
>QHWK01000396.1:0-843 GCA_003223775.1 Acidobacteriota bacterium | reverse complement strand
GCCGGCGCCGACATCGTGCTGCAGATGCACTACACGACAATCGGCCAGCCCGTCACCGATCAGACCGAGATCGGCGTCGTCCTCGCGAAGGCGCCGCCGGCGACGCTGCGGCTCGAGGCGGGCGGCGCGATCCCGAACACGCAGTTCGCGATCCCGCCGGGCGATCCCAACTACGAAGTGGTCGGGCAGCAGAAGTTCGATCGCGACACGTTTCTCTACAGCCTCTACCCGCACATGCACGTGCGCGGGAAGGACGCCACCTACACGATCGTCTATCCCGACGGCCGCGAGGAGATCGTGCTGCGCGTGCCGAAGTACGACTTCAACTGGCAACTAAGCTACAAGCTCGCCGCGCCGAAGTTCATGCCGAAGGGATCGACGCTGAAGGTGACGATGCACTACGACAATTCGGCGGCGAACCGGTACAACCCGGATCCGACGGCGACGGTGCGCTGGGGCGAGCAGACGTGGGAAGAGATGATGCTCGGCTACTACGGCACGATCGAGCTGCCGGGATCCACGGCGACACGCACGAGACAACGCTGAATGCTCGCGCTCGTCGCTAAGATGACGCTCGCGCAGGCCCGGCACGAAGAACCGACAGGCTCGCCTGGCGACCCTGAAAGGGTCGCCCTACATCCGAGTTCTGCAACACGGTCAATCAGTGTCGGGCGAGGCTTTCAGCCTCGCCTGGCGACCCTGAAAGGGTCGCCCCACGTCCGCGTTCTGCAACACGGTCGTCAGTACTGCGGGAACGAGAAGATCACCACGAGCCAGAGCGCGAAGCACGAGACGAGCAGCACGCACACGCCGCCGATGAGCGAGGCGACCGTGTCCGCGGTC
>QHWK01000395.1 GCA_003223775.1 Acidobacteriota bacterium | reverse complement strand
CCACCATGGCCACGTTGATCGCGTGCGCGCCCTGAGAGCCGCCAAAGACTAGGACCTGTGTGACGGTCGCCTGATCATCGAGCGCCGACTCCTTCTGTGGCCCGGCGAGGAACTCCGGCCGGACCGGGTTGCCGCTGACGAACGCTTTCGATCCGAAGTACGACGTCGTCGCGTCGAACGTCACCGCCGCCGCGTCGACGACGCGCGCGAGCAGGCGGTTGGTGAGCCCCGGCACCGCATTCTGCTCGAGCAGCATCGTCGGGATGCCGCGCAGCGACGCGGTGAGGACGACCGGGCCCGAGCTGTAGCCGCCGACGCCGATCACGAGATCCGGACGCCGCGCCGAAACGAGCCGCCACGCATCGATGAGGCTCGCCGGCAGCAGCGAGGCGCCGCGCGCGCGATCCGTTATCGACTTGCCCTTCAAGCCGCCGCTGCGGATCACGTCGAGCGGAAACCCTTCGCGCGGCACGACGCGCGCCTCGATGCCCTTCGACGTCCCCGCGAACGAGATCTCCGCGTCGGCGCGCCGCGCGAGCAGCTCGCGCGCAACCGCAATGCCCGGATACAGGTGGCCGCCCGTGCCACCGCCCGCGATCACGACACGCACCGTCATGGCTCGCGCTCATGTCTCCGGCGGCACGTGCTGCGAGACGTTCAACAGGACGCCCATCCCGATCAGGTTGATGAGCAGCGACGATCCGCCGAAGCTGACGAACGGCAGCGGCGTGCCCTTCGTCGGCAGCAGCCCGAGAACGACGCTGATGTTCAAGAATGCCTGCACCGCGACCATCGTCGTGAGGCCGAGCGCGATGAACGCGCCGAACGAGTCGGGCGCCCGCAGCGCGATGCGCATGCCGCGCCAGGCGACGAGCGAGAAGCAGATCACGACGGCGGTGGCGCCGATCAGCCCGAGCTCCTCGGCAATCGCCGCGTAGATGAAGTCGGTGTGCGGCTCGGGAAGGTAGAACAGCTTCTGGACGCCGTTCATCAGCCCGCGGCCCCACACGCCGCCGGTGCCGACGGCGATGAGCGACTGGATGATCTGGAAGCCGTCGCCGAGCGGATCGTCCCAGGGATTGAGGAACGCGAGCGTGCGGCGGCGCCGGTACGCCGAGCCCATGACGACGATGTAGAGCGCCGGCAGCGCGCACAACACGACGCCGGCGACGTAGCGGTAATTCAGGCCCGCGGCGAACACCATCACCGCCGCGATCAGCAGGAGCGACATCGACGTGCCGAAATCGGGCTCCGGCAGGATCAGCGCGACGAGCGCGATCACGAGGATGCCGATCGGCAAGAGCGCGTACGCGACGTCGTCGATGCGGTGCATCCGCCGCTCGAGGAGCGCCGCGATGAAGAAGATCGCGACGAGCTTGGCGAGCTCTGACGGCTGGATACCGATGCCGCCGACGGCGAACCAGCGCCGCGCGCCGTTGACGGGCGCGCGGAAGTAGACGGCGACGAGCGCGAACACGACGAACCCGAGCGCGGTCCAGAGAAACGCCGGCTGCCTGTAGGCGCGGTAGTCGATGCGCATGACGATGTTCAGCATCGCGACGCCGAGGAGCGCCCACATTCCCTGCTTGATGAGGAAGAGCGAAGCCCGGCCGTAGCGCTCGAGCGCCACCGGCGCCGACGCGCTGTAGACCATCACGACGCTCAGCGCGACGAGCAGGATCGTCGCGATGAAGAGCACCCGGTCAGATTTGAGCTTTCTCGCCATCCCCTACAGCTCGACTGCGTTTCTTCCGACAACTCTCGGTGGACCGACGCTACGATCGTGCTTGCGCCGCCGAAGTCGTAAACACCACGGACGGAGACGCGCGTGAGCGGTCAGCAGTCATCAGCCGGTGTCGGGCCGAGGCACCAGCTTCCCGAGCCGGGGCAGCTCGGGTTCCCAGCAGCCAGTCCTCGACCGCGTACCGACTGACGACTGCTCACCGCTCACGTACCAAGAACCCCGTCATGGCTGATGGCTGATGGCTGATGGCTCATGGCTGATGGCTCATGGCAATCGGCCCATCAGCCATCAGCCATCAGCCATCAGCCATCCTCCATAGCCATCAGCCATCAGCCATCAGCCATGTCCACGATTCGATTGACCTCCTCCTTGAACCGGCGTCCGCGCTCCGCGTAGTCGCGGAACATGTCGAAGCTCGCGCACGCGGGCGCGAGCAGCACCACACCCGACGGCTTCGCCAGCTCGAACGCGCGATCGATTGCGGCGCCGAACGTGTCGGCCTCGTGCACCGGCACCACGTCGCCGAGCGCGTCGCGGACGAGCGGGCGCGCTTCGCCGATCGCCATCACCGCCTTCGCGCGCGCCCTGATCGGCTCGCGCAGCAGCCGCAGGTCGCCTCCCTTGAACCGTCCGCCGATGATCGGCACCAGATCGCGGTCGAAGCTCTCGATCGATCGCAGCGCCGCCTCGACGTTGGTCGCTTTCGAATCGTTGACGAAGCGCACGCCGGCCGCGTCGGCGACCAGCTCCATGGCGTGCTCGAGCCCGCGGAAGCCGTCGACGGCCGCCGTCATCGCCGCCGGCGTCGCGCCGGCGATCGCGCCGACCGTGGCCGCCGCCATCACGTCGTTGACCAGATGCGGGCCGAGCAGATGGATCGCGTCGAGCGGCACGAGCCGATCGGAGGCGCCGCGCCTCCGCTCGACGATCCATCCGTCTTCGACGACCGTGCCTTCGTCGATCGCGCCGCTCCGCGCGAAGTAGCGCTTCACCGCGCGGCCGCGCCGCGCGAGGTCGAGGACCGCCGGATCGTCGGCGTTGATCACCGCGAAGTCGCGCGGCTCCTGGTTCTCGAAGATCCGCGCCTTCGCCGCGCCGTACGCCTCCACCGTCGGATGCCGATCGAGGTGGTCCGCCGAGAAGTTCATCATCACGCTGATCCAGGGGTGGAACGTGTCGATCTGCTCGAGCTGGAAGCTGCTCGTCTCGACGACGTGGAACGTGTCGGGCGTCGACGCCGGCACCTGCGCGCTGAGCGGCGCGCCGATGTTGCCGCCGACGGTCACCTTGAATCCCGCCGCCTCGAGCATCCGGCCCGTCAGCGCCGTCGTCGTCGACTTGCCCTTCGTGCCGGTGATCGCGATCACGCGGCCGCGGAGCCACCGCGACGCGAGCTCGATCTCGGCGATGACCGGCACGCCGCGCTCGCGCGCCGCCTGCACCACCGGCGCGTGCGGCGGCACGCCCGGGCTGAGGACGACGAGATCCGCGCCCGTGAACGTCTCGCGCACATGGCCGCCGGCTTCGAGCGCGACGCCAAGCGCGCGCAGCCGATCGGCGTCCGGAATCTCGGCGGCGATCTCCGACAGCGTCACACGCGCGCCGCGCCGCGCGAGCAGCTCCGCGGCCGCGACGCCGCTCCTCGCCGCGCCGGCGACGGTGACGCGCCGGTCGGCGACGTCGAATGGCGCGCGCGCGTGTCCCTTCTCCGTCATCGCAGTTTCAACGTCGCGAGGCTGAACAGCGCGAAGATGATCGCGAGGATCACGAAGCGCGTGATCACCTTCGGCTCGCTCCAGCCGATCAGCTCGAAGTGGTGGTGGAGAGGCGCCATGCGGAACAGCCGCTGTCCGCCCGTCGCCTTGAAGTAGCCGACCTGCAGGACGACGGAGAGCGCCTCGAGGAGGAAGACGCCGCCGACGATCGGCAGGAGCAGCTCCTGCTTGATCAGGATCGCGACGATCCCGAGCGCGGCGCCGAGCGCGAGCGAGCCGACGTCGCCCATGAAAATCTCGGCGGGGTACGAGTTGTACCAGAGGAACCCGAGCGACGCGCCGACCAGCGAGCCGCAGAAGACGGTCAGCTCCGCCGCCTGCGGGAAGCGCACGAGCAGGAGGTACTCGGCGAACACGCGATGGCCCGTGACGTAGGCGAGCGCCGTATACGCCGCGGCGGCGATCGCGAAGATGCTGATCGCGAGCCCGTCGAGGCCGTCGGTGAGGTTGACCGCGTTCGACTCCGCGACGAGCACGAAGACCGCGAACAGCAGGTAGCCCCAGCCGAGATCGGGAATCAGCCGCTTGAAGAACGGGAAGACGAGCCGCGTCGTGTAGATCGTCTGGTGCTGCAGGACGAGCAGCACGATGCCGACGATCACGCCGATGAGGATCTGGTACCCCATCTTGTAACGCGGCCGCAGGCCGTGGTGCGAGCGGCGCACGATCTTCAGGTAGTCGTCGGCGAAGCCGATCGCGCCGAACCCCGCCGTCGTCAGCACGGCGATCCAGACGTAGACGTTCGTCAGGTCCGCCCAGAGCAGCGTC
>QHWK01000394.1 GCA_003223775.1 Acidobacteriota bacterium | reverse complement strand
CTGGGATTGATGCCGATGGCGCTCTCACACAGCATCGGATCGGAAGTGCAGCGGCCGCTCGCCGTCGTGATCATCGGCGGCCTCTTCTCCGCCGCCGCCCTCACGCTCGTCGTGCTGCCAGCGCTCTACGTCGTCGCGCATGGCCGCCGTCGCGACGCATGACGCGACCGACGTACAACGCAGGACACGCAGAGACCGCAGAACACATTCTTCAAATGCGAACTCTGCCTTGATCGCCGTCGCGGGAGGCGGCTACGCCGCCGTCGGGCGGAGTTTCGCCATCGCCCTTGTCTCGATCTGGCGGACGCGTTCACGGGAGACGGACAGCCGGCGCGCGATCTCGGCGAGCGTGTGCTCGTGATCGGTGCCCAGGCCGAAACGCAAGCGGACGACTTCGCGCTCGCGCGTATCGAGCGGCGAGAGCGTCTCTTCGAGCCGCTCCGCGAGCTCGTGCCGCATCGCCTCGTCCTCCGGCGACTCGACGGCATTGTTGACGACGAACTCCCGCAGCGCCGTCTCCTCGTCTTCGCCCGTCGGCAGGTCGAGCGACGTCGGCACGCGCGACGCTTCCACGAGCAGCCGCACTTTCTCGGCCGGCATCTTCAGGCGCGCCGCGAGCTCCGCCTCGCTCGGATCGCGCTGCTCGCGCTTGCGAAAGGCGCGCCGCTCGCGCTCGATCTTGCCGAGCGACTCCATGACGTGCACCGGCAGCCGGATCGTGCGCCCGTAGTCGGCGACGCCGCGGCCGATCGCCTGCCTGATCCACCACGTCGCGTAGGTGGAGAACCGCAGCCCGCGCGACGGCTGGAAGCGATCGACGGCCTTCATCAACCCGATGTTGCCCTCCTGGATCAAGTCGAGCAGCGAGAGGCCGCGATTGAGGTACCGCTTGGCGATCGACACGACCAGTCGCAGGTTCGACTCGATCAGGATTCGCTTCACCTCGTGCAGCTCGCGATCGGCGGCCATCACCACGAGCACGCGCTCGCGGAACACGTCCGGCGGGACCGCCGTCCGCGTGCGCACGTCGACCGCCGACAGCGCGCCGCAGTCGTTGTCGTCGCACAGCCGCCGCAGCTTCGCGACGATCTCGTCGATGACCGACGCGCGAATCGGCTGGCGCGACAGCGTTCGCGCGACGAGCGTGCGCGCGCGCAGCTCGCGATGGCGCGCGCGCGGATTCGGCTTCCCCTTCCCCGCCTTGCGCGGCGCCGGGACGAAGCACGGCCGCAGCCGCCGCGCGCGATCGATCGCGCGCAGCACCGGCGCGACGCGCCCCGCGGCGAGCTCGCCGCCGTCGGGCAGCAGGATCAGCTCCGCGGCCGGCGCTTCGCCGGACTTCACCAGATCCGCGAGCCGGCCCAGGTTGTCGATCACGCACGGCAGCATCGCGAGCGCGCCGAGCACCGACGCGCGCGCGGCGTCGAGCCGCTCGCCCACTTTCGCTTCTTCGGCACGCGTGAGGAGCGGACGCCGCCCCACCTGCGTCAGATACATGCGGACGAGATCGGCGTCCTCGCGCCGGACCGCTTCGTCGGGCGCTTCTTCCGCGAGCTCGTCGGCGCGAAAGCCGTCGGCCTCGTCGCCGTCGAGTGTCTGCGCCGCCTTGGACTCCGGCTCCTCATCCATCCTGAGCAGCCGCGCCGCGACCACGTCGGACGCGGAATCGTCGTCGCTGGTGTCGGCGTCGTAGTCTGTAGGTGCATTGATGCCGAAGGCGCTCGCGCGCTGCCGCCAGTCGAGGACCTGGCGCTGCGGCGGCAGCTGCTCCCACGGGACGAGCGGCGGCGTCTCGGCGGACGACCTCCGGCGAGGCATGTTGGATTGGCGGTGCAAGCGGCGTGCTGACGAGCGCAGCCGCAATGTTTCCACCCCGGCAGGGCGGCGCGCGCTCTGGATTATAGAGGACGGCCCTCGGGCCGTCCTCGCTGCGACACGGTCGATTACTGCTCGCTCGAGCAGTCGCTGCCGACGACGCGGACCGACGAAACGCGGAGTTTCTGGCTCGCTGATGCCGAGCTCGTGGCGCCGGCGGCGCTCGGCGCCGACGAGGAGTAGCTCGACGATGCGCTCGAATCGATCGTCCCGGTCACTTCGACGCGCTTCCCGACGTTCGACGTCAGATCGGATTGCGCGGTGCCAGGTTCGAGGATGTACTTCGAGCCTGCGGCCGCACTCGGGTGCGCCGTCGCGCTGCTCGTGCCCGCCGTGCCGGCGGTCGCCGACGTACCGGCCGAGGTCGGCGCGCCCGTCGTCGAGCCGGCAGGTGGACGATTCATATCAGACGAGCTGCCGCTCTTGGCGTTCGTCAGGATGAACGACGCACTGTTCCCTGCTTCTGACTGCGAACGCGACGCAGTCGCGGGCGGCGCGCCAGCCGTGCCGGTGGTGCCCACGGCGCCCGACTGATCGCCGCGCTGCAGGCAGCCGGTCACCGTAATCGTGTTGTCCGACGACTTGTTCGCGCTCGTTTGCTCCGAACTGGACGTCGGTGGGGGCGCAGTCTGCGCCGCGGCGATCGCGACGCAGCCGAACCCGAACGCCAATATCGTACTGATTCGTTTCATCATGCCTCCCTCGTTGATACGTGTCGACGCGGGAGGCTGCAAGCGAGCCGCCAGCCAGCCCGGCCAGTCGAGCTGTGGCTGGCATCCAACAGGTATAGTGGAACAGGAGCGCCACAATGTCCGTTCGACCGATCAAGCGAGTGATACATACGAGGCCGACGATCGAAGGCGCCGGCGTCAAGCTGGAGCGCGCGTTCGGCTTCGGCGATACGACCGAGTTCGATCCGTTCCTGCTCCTCGACGACTTTCGCAACGAGCGGCCGGACGATTACCTCAAGGGCTTCCCGTGGCATCCGCACCGCGGGATCGAGACGATCACCTACGTCCTCGCCGGCAGCGTCGAGCACGGCGACAGCCTCGGCAACCGCGGCAGCCTCGGCGCGGGCGATGTGCAATGGATGACTGCGGGCCGCGGCATCCTGCATCAGGAGATGCCGCGCGGCGACGAGCGCGGCCGCATGCACGGGTTCCAGCTCTGGGCGAACCTGCCCTCTTCGCTCAAGCTGACGGCCCCGCGCTACCAGGACGTGCTCGCGCGCGATATTCCCGAGATCACCGACGACGACGGCACGCGCGTGCGCGTGATCTGCGGCGAGTTCTGGGGGAAGAAAGGTCCGGTCGAGGGCGTCGCGGCCGATCCGCGGTACCTCGACGTGTCGGTGCCGCCCGGCGCGCGCAAGCGGCTCGCCGTCGAGACGACGAACCATGCGTTCGCGTACGTGTTCGCCGGCTCCGGGACGTTTCGCGACGGGTCCGATCCGCGCGGCGTGCTGACCGAGCAGATCGACGGCGGCACCGCGCGCTCGCGCGTCGACGGCGAGACGGGCAACCGATCGCTCGTGCTGTTCGATCGCGGCGACGAGATCGTCGTCCAGGCGGGCGACGAGGGGATTCGCTTCCTGCTCGTCTCCGGTCGGCCGATCGAAGAGCCGGTCGCGTGGTACGGGCCGATCGTGATGAACACGGAGGCCGAACTGCAGCAGGCGTTCACCGATCTGCGCAACAACACGTTCATCGCGAAATGATATTCAAGAGGACACGGCGCGCATTGCACGTAGGGCGACCCTTTCAAGGTCAGTGATCCAGGATCCGATCCTGGATCTGATCCTGGATCAGATCCAGGATCTGACCAGGCGAGGCTGAAAGCCTCGCCCTACATGCCGAGAGTGCAACGTGGCGACAAGCGACGGCGGCGTCAAGGAGCAGCAGCGATCGGAGACGAAGCAGCAGGAGCCGACGCTCTACAACGTCGTCCTGCTGAACGACGACTACACGCCGATGATGTTCGTCGTCGACGTGCTCGAGACGCTGTTCCAGAAATCGCCCGCGGAGGCGTACCGCGTCATGATGCAGGTGCACCTGAACGGACGCGGGATTGCCGGCGTCTACCCGTGGGAGATCGCGGAAACCAAAGCCGATCGCGTCGCCGCCGTCGCCCGCGACGCCGGCTATCCGTTGAAGGCGACCGTCGAAGAAGCGTAAGGTACCTGTACCGTGTTCTCTGCCTCCGTCGCCGTCGTCCTTCATATCGCGCTGCGCGAAGCGGTGTCGCGCCGCCACGCCTTTCTCACGCTCGAGCATCTGCTCTACGTCCTGTCGCACGATCCGGACGGCGAGCGGATCCTCACGGCGTGCGGCGCCGATCTCGACAAGCTGCGCCGCGACCTGAGCGCGTATCTCGAGACGTCGGTCGAGCGCGTGCCGCGCGGCAGCGGCGACGAGCCCGAGCAGACCGCCGCGTTCCGCCAGGTGCTGCAGACGGCGATCCTGCACGTGCAGGCGGCGCAGCGCGAGGAAGCGAACGCGGGCGACATCCTCGCCGCGATCATGCCACGGCGTGACGAAGACGCCGCCGCCGCACGAGGGCGACGCCGATCGGGACGCGGGCGCGAGCGCCGGCGCGGGCGACGAGGAGTCGACGACCTCGCGCGATCCGCTGGCGGCGTACTGCGTCAACCTCACCGATCGCGCGCGGCAGGGGCTGCTCGATCCGCTGATCGGCCGCGCGGAGGAGCTGCAGCGCACGATCGAAGTCCTCTGCCGCCGCCGCAAGAACAACCCGGTGTTCGTCGGCGAAGCGGGCGTCGGCAAAACGGCGATGGCCGAGGGGCTCGCGGCGCGCCTGCTCGGCGACGACGTGCAGGAGAAACTGAAGGGCGCCGAGATCTTCGCGCTCGACACCGGCGCGCTCCTCGCCGGCACGCGCTTCCGCGGCGATTTCGAGGAGCGCTTCAAGGCGGTGATCCGGGCGCTCGCGGGCCGGCCCAAGGCGATTCTCTTCATCGACGAGATTCACTCGACCGTCGGCGCGGGCGCGGTGACCGGCGGCACGATGGATCTCGCGACGATGATGAAGCCGCTCCTCACGGCGGGCGAATTGCGCGTCATCGGCTCGACGACCTTCGAGGAGTTCAAGCACATCGAGAAGGATCGCGCCCTCGCGCGGCGCCTGCAGAAGATCGCGATCGACGAGCCGTCGATCGACGAGACGGTGCGCATCCTGGCGGGGCTCCGTGGGCGTTACGAAGCGCATCACGCCGTGACGTATACCGATGCGGCGCTCGAGGCGGCCGCGAAGCTCGCCGCGCGGCACCTGCGGGACTATCGCCTGCCCGACAGCGCGATCGATCTGATCGACGAGGCGGGCGCGGTGACGCGGTTGAAAACCGCCGAGGGCGCGGTGGCGGTTGTCGACGTCGTGGATATCGAGGCGATGGCGGCGCGCGCGGCGCGCATCCCGCCGCGGCAGGCGTCCTCGTCCGATCGCGATCGGCTGCGCACGCTCGAGGAATCGCTGAACCGCGTCGTCTTCGGCCAGGCGGACGCCGTGCAGCTCGTCGCGCAGGCGATCAAGAGATCGCGCGCCGGCCTCGGCCAGCCGGAGCGGCCG
>QHWK01000011.1 GCA_003223775.1 Acidobacteriota bacterium | reverse complement strand
CCTTGTCCATGGTGTAGCAGGACTCGTCGACGATCTTGCCCTTCACCGTCTCGGTCCGCGCGAGCGCCGGCGCGCTCATGAATGCGATGACGAACGCGGCGGCCATCAGTGCAGCAAACATCTTGCGCATACCGTCTCCTTTAACCTGATAATTCGTTCGCTTATACGCCTTTGGCTCGGATACTGTCAATGGAAAGACAGCAAAGGCCGCAAGGGCAGCGAAGACCGCAAAGAGGATGCAGATGAGACGAACGACGCTCACGCTGATGGCCGTCGCGGCGCTTGGCGCGGCCGCCGCCGCGCAAACGCGCACGGCGCCCACCGTCGATCAGATTCTCTCGATCGAACGCGTCGGCACGCCCGAGATCTCGCCCGACGGACGCCTCGTGGCGTACACCGTGCGCAGGACGAACTGGGACGAGAACGCGTACGAGACGCAGATCTGGCTCGCCGATGCGACAACCGGCGCGGCGCGCCAGCTGACGCACGCGAAGAAGTCGAGCCGCTCGCCGGCGTGGTCGCCGGACGGATCGAGGCTGGCGTTCATCTCCGATCGGAGCGACAAGAATCAGATCTACGTCATCAGCGCGTCGGGCGGCGAAGCCGAGGCGCTGACGTCGCTCGAGGACGGCGTGAACCGCTTCCAATGGTCGCCCGACGGCGCGCGAATCGCGTACAGCGCGACGGAGCCGAAATCGGCGGCGATCAAGGATCGCGAAAAGAAGTACGGCGAGTTCCAGGTCGTCGAGCACGACTACCGCATGACGCAGCTCTTCGTGCTCGACCTCGCCGCGAAGACAACGCGCACGCTCGCGGCCGGCGCGTTCAACGTCGGCAGCTTTCAATGGTCGCCGGACGGCATGAGGATCGCCTTCGATCACGCGGCGAATCCGGCCCCCGGCTTCCGTGGGACGAGCGACATCTCGATCGTCACCGTCGCCGATGGAGCGGTACGCAAGCTCGTGACGCAGGAAGGACCCGACGCGAACCCCGTCTGGTCGCCGGATGGAACCCGCATCGCGTTCGAGACGGCGATGGCGAACCCCGAGTACTACTACCGGAACGGGCGCATCGCGATCGTGCCGGCGGCAGGCGGCGCGCCGGCGTCCGTCACCGCGTCGTTCGACGAGGATCCGTCGCTGGTCGCGTGGCGGCCAGGAGGCCTCTTCTTCTCCGCGTCGCAGAAGACGAGCGAGCGCGCAGTCGATGGCCGAAGTGTTCGTCGCACCGGTTGCGTCGCTGGGCGCGTCCGCCGCGGCACGCGCGCCGGCGCCGATCAAGAAGCTCAGCGACATGAATGCGCAGACCGCGGGCTGGAGGACGAGCACGCTCGAAGTCGTGTCGTGGACGAGCCAGGACGGCGCCGCGATCGAAGGCGTGCTGCACAAGCCGATCGACTTCGATCCGTCGCGCAAGTATCCGCTGCTGGTCGTCGTCCACGGCGGGCCGACCGGTGTGTCGCGCCCGATGCCGTTCACGGGCACGATCTATCCGATCGACGTCTGGGTACCGCGCGGCGTGCTCGTGCTCGAGCCGAACTACCGCGGGAGCGCCGGCTACGGCGAGAAGTTCCGATCGCTCAACGTCCGCAATCTCGGCGTCGGCGACGCGTGGGACGTCGTCTCGGGCGTCGATGCGCTGATCGCGAAGGGGATCGTCGATCCGGCGCGCGTCGGCGTGATGGGCTGGAGCCAGGGCGGCTACATCTCGGCCTTCCTCGCCACGCACGACGCGGCGCGCTTCAAGGCGATCTCGGTCGGCGCCGGCATCTCGGACTGGATGACCTACTACGTCAACACCGACATCACGCCGTTCACGCGGCAGTATCTCCAGGCGACGCCGTGGAGCGACGCCGACATCTACGCGAAGACGTCGCCGATCACGTACATCAGGCAGGCGAAGACGCCGACCTTGATTCAGCACGGCGCGACCGATCAGCGCGTGCCGCTGCCGAACGCGTTCGAGCTCTATCGCGGCCTCGTCGACAACAACGTGCCGACCAAATTGATCGTCTACCAGGGCTTCGGAGGCATCGGCCACGGTCCGACGAAGCCGAAGAGCCAGCGAGCGACCATGGAGCACAACCTGGAATGGTTCGACGAGCATCTCTTCCACGCGGGCGCGACCCGCAGCAGCGCGGAGAAGTGACGTGAGGCCTCGACGCTTCGCCTCGATCGTCTACGTGCTGTCGTGCGCCGCCGCGGCGCTCCTCGCCTCGCGTCCGCACGCGCAGACGCGCACCCCGGACGTCGTCGCGATCAAAGGCGCGACGATTCTCACCGCCACGCGCGGCACGATTCAGAACGGCACGATCGTGCTGCGCGCCGGCAGGATCGCCGCCGTCGGCGCGAACGTCGCCATCCCGGGCGGCGCCGACGTCGTCGACGCCGCCGGCAAGTTCGTGTCGCCCGGCATCATCGACTGCCACTCGCACATCGCGGCCGACTCGATCAACGAAGGCGGCACGACGGTCAGCTCGATGACGGGCATCGAGGACGTCTTCGATCCGACCGACGTCGACATCTACCGCGATCTCGCCGGCGGCGTCACGACGGCGAACGTGCTCCACGGCAGCGCGAACCCGATCGGCGGCAAGAATTACGTGATCAAGCTGCGGTGGGGCAAGACGCGCGCGGAGGATTTCGCCTTTCAGGGCGCGATGCCCGGCATCAAGTTCGCGCTCGGCGAGAACCCGAAGCGCCGCGGCGGCGGGGCGGGCGCGCCGGCGGGCAATCAGCCGCGCTATCCCGGCACGCGCATGGGCGTCGAGTACGTGATCCGCGACGCGTTCGTCCGCGCGAAGGCGTATCAGGCCGACTGGCAGGAGTACGAGCGCCGCAGGAAAGCCGGCGAGGCCGTCGGCGCGCCGCGCCGCGATCTGCAGCTCGAGCCGCTGGTCGAGATCCTCGAAGGCAAGCGCCTCGTCCACGCGCACTCCTACCGGGCCGACGAGATCCTCATGCTGCTCCGTGTCGCCGACGAGTTCGGCTTCAAGATCGCGACGCTGCAGCACGTCCTCGAGGGCTACAAAGTCGCGAAGGAGATCGCCGCGCACGGCGCCGGAGCGTCCACGTTCGCCGACTGGTGGGGCTACAAGATCGAAGCGATCGATGCGATCCCGTACAACGCCGCCTTGATGACGCGCAAAGGCGTGGTCACGTCGGTGAACTCCGACGATGCCGAACTGTCGCGGCATCTGAACACGGAAGCGGCGAAGTCGATGAAGTGGGGCGGCCTGAGCGAAGACGAAGCGCTCGCGCTCGTCACGATCAACCCGGCGAAGCAGCTGCGGATCGACAGCCGCGCCGGATCGCTCGAGGTCGGCAAGGACGCCGACGTCGTCATCTGGAACCATCATCCGTTGAGCTCCTACGCGATCGTCGATCGCGTCTACATCGACGGGCAGAAGTACTACGACCGCGAAGACGATCAGAAGCGGATGACGGAGCTGGCGCGCGAGAAGAAGTCGCTCGCCGACGCGGAGAAGAGCGAACGCCGCGGGCCGACGACCACGGAGACGTCGCAGCCGCGCGACGACGGCAGCAACGGCGCGCGAGCGAGCGGTGACGGCGGACGCGCGTCACAGCCGATTGGAACCGCCGGGCAGTCGCGATCCGCCGCACCGCCGGGCGCGGCGAAAGGCATCCTCGCGATCACGAACGCGAAGATCGTCCCGGTGACGCGGCCGGCGATCGATCGCGGCACGATCGTCGTTCGCGACGGGATCATCGAGAACGTCGGCGCGAACGTCGCCGTTCCGGCCGGCGCGCGCGTCATCGACGCCGCGGGCGCCGAGGTGTACCCCGGATTCATCGACGCGCAGACAACGATGGGCCTCGACGATCCGGGCGCAGGCAACTTCGGGGACGCGAACGAGTTCCTCGACTTCAACCCGCAGCTGCGCGCGCAGGTCGCCTTTCACAACGACAGCGAGGCGATCCCGGTCGCGCGCGCGAACGGCCTGACGACGGTCGTCGCGACGCCTGGGGGCGGCATCCTCGGCGGCCAGGCGGCCGTCATGAACCTCGACGGCTTCACGTGGGAGGAATCGACCGTCGCGGCGTCGGTCGGCGTCACGTTCCAGTTCCCGCGGCTCGGCGGCGGCGGACGGGGCGGCGGCCGCGGCGGCCCGCCGCCGGATCGCACCTACGACGACCTGAAGAAGGAGCGCGACGCGCAGCTCGATCGCGTGGCGCGGCTGCTCGACGACGCCCGCGCGTACGCAAAGGCGGCGGGCCCGAACCGGCGGCGCGATCTGATTCTCGAATCGCTCGTTCCTGTTGCCGACAAGCGCCAGCCGCTCATCACGCGCGTCACGAACGAG
The DNA here is from genome assembly GCA_003223775.1 of Acidobacteriota bacterium. Classification (GTDB taxonomy): domain Bacteria; phylum Acidobacteriota; class Vicinamibacteria; order Vicinamibacterales; family CAVVIG01; genus QHWK01. The sequence continues at coordinate 8,542 of QHWK01000011.1, read as the reverse complement.
CTGGAGATCCGCGACGCGATCGCGTTCGCGGATCGCGCTGCCGTCCGCCTCGTGATCGCGGCGCCGCCGGCCGAAGCGGCCATCGCCGCGCCGCTCCTGAAGGAGAAGAACGTGCCGGTGATCCTGCTGCAGGTGCTGACGCTGCCGTCGCGGCGCGATCTGCCGCACCAGGCGAGCTACGCCGCAGCGGCCGAGCTCGCGAAGGCGGGCGTGAAGTTCGCCATCGCCGTGCCGAGCGACACGAACGCGCGGCAGCTCCCCTATCACGCGGCGGAAGCCGTCGCCTGGGGGCTCTCGCGCGACGAAGCGCTGAAGGCGGTGACGATCAACGCCGCGGAGATTCTCGGCGTCGCCGATCGCATCGGCAGCATCGAGCCCGGCAAGATCGCGAACCTCGTCGTCGCGAACGGCGATCCGCTCGAGGTACGCACGGCGATCGCGCACGTCGTGATCGCCGGCCGCGACGTGCCGATGGACACGCATCAACTGGCGCTCTACGAGAGGTACTCGCGCCGCGAATAGTGAGGCGCTCGCAGACAAGGACACGAAGGCTGACTTCGACGTACCCACGAAGGACACAGAGGAAAATGAAGGTCTCTATTTTCGCAGCGCTCGGCGCCGCGCTCGCCGTGCCGTTCGCGCTTCGCGCGGACGCGCCGAACGTCTACGCGATCCGCGGCGCCCGCATCGTGACCGCCGCCGGCGCGACCATCGAATCGGGAACGATCGTCGTCCGCCGCGGCGTCATCGACGCCGTCGGGGCGTCGGTGGCCGTGCCGCCGGACGCGGCGGTGATCGACGGCGCGGGAAAGACGGTTTATCCCGGCCTCATCGATCTCGGCAACACGCGCGCCGCCGATCAGCCGGCGCCGCAGCTGCCGCAGAACATCCGGACGACGGCGGAGCTCGAGCGCTGGAAGCGGCTGCAGATCCTGAAGCCGCAGGCGCGCGCCGCCGACGCCGTCAAGGTGGACGATGCCGAGCTGACGCGGCTCGCGAGCGCGGGCATCACCGCGGTGCTTGCGCTGCCGGCCGGCGAAGTGATTTCCGGGCAGAGCGCGCTCGTGAACGTCGCCGCGCCGCCCGACGAGCCGCAGATCGGCAACATCGTCGAGCCGCGACGCGGCCTCGTCGTCGTGAAGTCGCCCGTCGCGCTGCACGTCTCGTTTCCGGATCGCCCGCGCGCCGGCAACAACGGGTATCCGGAGTCGCTGATGGGCGTCATCGCATTCGTGCGGCAGGCCTTTCTCGACTCGAACGCAAGATCCCGGTGGCCTTCGAGGCGAACGAAGGGCGGCAGATCCTCCGCGCGTTGAAGCTCGCGAAGGAGCTGAACCTCGAGCCGATCGTCACCGGCGGACGCCATGCGGAGGAAGTAGCCGCCGATCTGAAGGCGCAGAACGTGCGCGTCGTCTACAGCCTGAACTACCCGGTGCGCCCGCGCGCGCTCGCGCCGGACGCCGACGAGCCGCTGTCGGCGATGCGCGAGCGCGCCGAAGCGCCGAAGGTGCCGGCCGCGCTGGCTGCGGCGGGCGTGAGCTTCGCGTTCTCCTCGTCCGGGTTGTCCGACCCGAAGGACTTCGTGAAGAACGCGGCGAAAGCGGCGAGGGCGGGCCTCGCGGCCGACGCCGCCGTGCGCGCGCTGACGCTGAGCGCCGCGACGATCGCCGGCGTCGGCGATCGACTCGGGTCGATCGAGAAGGGCAAGATCGCGAACCTCGTCGTCGCCGACGGCGATCTGTTCGACGAGAAGACGAAGATTACGCGGGTGTTCGTCGCAGGGCGGCCGGTGGCGCTCGACGCCGCGCCGGCGGCGCCGGCCGGCCGCGGCCGATGACGGAAGCACGGAGACACGAAGGCGAAAAACGCTTCGTGTTTCTTCATGTCTTCGTGATTCCGGCTCACCGCGCGTGCTCGAGGTGCGTCTTGATCGTGTTCAGGCTCTGCTCCATCGTGTTTCGGACGCGCCGCTCGACGATCGCCTTGCGCAAGCCGCTCAGCATCCCCTTCAGCGCGTCGGCGCGCGAGCGGTTCGCGTAGACGACGTCCACGGCGGCGCTACTCGCGTCGGCGTCGGTGACGATCGTCAGCGCGAGCGACGCGTCGATGTAGCGGCTCGAGTAGACGTCCTTCGTCGTCATCACGCACGTGCGCGCCGCCGGGCACGCGATCGTCACGTGCGTCACGCTGATGAACGGCGCCTGGCCGAACTCCTCCTTCGACCAGTAGAGAAAATCTTCCGCGTCGGGCAGCCGCGCGTTGGGAAACCGCGCGAGATGATCCGCGAGGCCCGGCACGAGCGCGTCGATCGCGGGCATCGCCCTCAGGACGCCGGCGAAGGCGTCGAGCGGCGCGATCGGATTGTCGCCGTCGTCGTACTGCATGAAGCGTCCACCGCCGCCCGACACGTACGCGGCGACGTCGGCGACGAGCGTCTGCTTGAACCAGGCGGCCGCCTGCGCACGGACGTTGTGGCCCCTCAAATCGATCTCGCGGGGCAGCCGCGCGATCGCGTCCGCCGGCAGGCGCACGTCGCAGCTCGCGACGCGGCACGTCGCCGGATCGAAGTCCTCCTTGTCGACGCTGAGCGCGGCGAGGTCGTCGATCGAGGGCGGCGAGCCGAAGCGGCCGATCTGCAGGACGCCAGGTCCGCTCTTGAAGCGCACGATGTCGCGCGCCGCGGCGAGGAACGCCGCTTTCGACGCGCCCATCCTGACGCCGGCGACGACGGCGAATTCGCCGGGCGCGTTCGCGTCGAGCGTGTGCTTCACGACGCGCCCGCGCTGCAGGTCCGACAGCTCGCTCGCGGAGAATCGCAGGAGTCGCGTCAGGACGCCCCGCACGACGGGATCCATCCCCGCCGGCGCGGGGGCGGGCGCGTGCGGCGACGCGCCGGCGATTCCGGCGAGCGCCACCGCCGCGAACATCGCCACGATCAGCGGGCATGCGCTCACGGCGTCCTCGCCGCGGCAGCCGGCCGGGCGCCGACGAGCTGCTCGAGGTGCGTGACGGCGTCCGCCGTCCCATCGCGATCGCCGATGCGCTCGGCGAACGCGGCGGCGCGTCCCGCGTAGCGCGGATCTTCGATCGCCGCGTGCAGGCGATCGGCCAGGATGTCCGCGGTGACGAGGCCCACCGGCAGCGCGCGCGGCCCGAGGCCGAGCTGCGCGACGCGATGCGCCCAGTAGAACTGGTCGAGGATGTGCGGCAGCACGATCTGCGGCACGCCGGCGCGCGCCGCGGCGGTCGTCGTGCCGGCGCCGCCGTGATGCACGGCAGCGGCCACGCGCGGCAGCACGGCCGCGTGCGGCAGCGCGCGCGCCACCAGCAGATCGTCGCCGGCGTCCAGCGTCCGGCCGAGATCGGCCCACCCGCTCGCGACGATCGCGGCGCGTCCGACGGCGCGCACCGCCGCGACGGCATGCTCGGCGAGCTCGGGCGCGCGCGTCGCGACCATGCTGCCGAAGCCGACGTACACCGGCGGCGGATCGAGGTCGAGAAACCTCGCGAGACGATCGTCGAGCGCCGGTGCGCCGATGTCGAGGATCCACGCGTCGGTAGCGACGGCTCGCGCCGGCGCGTCGTCGCCGAGCGGCGCGAGATCGCGATCGGCCGCGACGATGATGCGATCGCCGGCGAGATGATCGAGGACGCCGTCCAGCCGACGCAGACCGATCGCGGCGCGCGCGCGGTTGATTGGCGTGCCGAACGCCAGCGTCGCGAGCGGCCCGCCGATGTCCCACAGCAGACGGTTCAGCCAGCGCGGCAGCGACTGCGTCTTCACCGTGGGCGGCGGCGCGTCGCGGCTCGGCACGCCGCACGGACAGAACACCGCGCTCGCGTACGGGACGCCGCGCTGCTCGGCGATCGACGACCCGGCCATCTGAATGCCGGCGCCGACGATGACGTCGGCGTCGAAGGGCGCGGCGGCGAGCGACGCGAACAGACGATCGACGAGCTCTGCGAGATGGCGCACCTGCCAGCGCAGCGACTGCAGATCCGCGCCCGGCTCGGTGAGCACCGCCTCGGCGTCGATGCCGTTCGATTCGGCGTCGAACCCCTGCGCGCGGATCCACGCGACGAAATTCGACGGCGCGACGAATGCGGCCGCATGGCCGCGCGCGCGCAGCGCGTGCGCGAGCGCGAGCATCGGCTGCACGTCGCCGCGCGTGCCGTGCGGCGCGAGCAGAACTCGCATCTCTGTATACTCTCACCGCACATGACGGTCACCAACACAGCGGGCGCGACGCCGCTCACGCGGAATCAGGTTCGCGGGTTCTGGGCCGCATGGGCCGGCTGGGCGCTCGACGGCATGGATTCGTTCATCTACTCGCTCGTCCTCGTGCCAGCGTTGACCGAGCTGCTGCCGCGGTCGGGCATTCCGGCGACGGCCGGCAACGTCGGCTACTACGGCAGCGTGCTGTTCGCGCTGTTCCTGATCGGCTGGGGGCTGTCGATGGTGTGGGGACCGATGGCCGATCGCTTCGGGCGCGTGCGGACGCTGACGCTGACGATTCTCTGCTACTCGATCTTCACGCTGCTGTGCGGCGTCGTCTCCAATGTGTGGCAGCTGGCGGCGCTGCGGCTGCTCGCGGGCATCGGTATCGGCGGCGAGTGGTCGATGGGGCGCGAAGTACGGGTGGCGGTGGATGTTCGCGGTCGGCGGCACGCCGGCGCTGCTCGTCGGCTTCATCCGCTACGGTGTGCGCGAATCGGCGCTGTGGCGGCAGCGCGAGGCGGCGCGGCGGCATCCCCCGATGCGCGACGCGTTCCTGAAGATCTTCTCGCCGGTGTACGTGCGCCGCACGGTGCTGAACTCGCTGTACCTGCTCGTGTCGATCGTCGGGCTGTGGGCGGGCTCCGTCTACGTGCCGACCTCGGTGCGCGAGATCGCCGCGCGGCAGGGCTACACGGTCGCCGACGGTACGCGGTTCGCGTCCTACGGCACGATGGTGCTGTCGGCGGGAACGATTCTCGGCTGCATCGTGCTGCCCTGGCTTGCCGAGCGATTCGGCCGGCGCCTCACGCTCGGCGCGTACTTCCTCCTCATGTTCCTCTCGATCGCCGGCGGCTTCGGCTACGTGTTCTACATGCGCGACGCGCTCGGGCCGTTCCTCGTCGTGCTGTTCCTCCTTGGCGTCGGCGGCGCGAACTTCGCGATGTACACGATCTGGCTGCCGGAGCAGTACTCGACCGACTGCCGCGGCAGCGCGTTCGCGTTCGCGACGTCGGTGGGACGATTCGCGGGCGCCGGCATCACGTTCCTCGTCGGCGCCGGCGTCGCGCGGTTCGGCACCGTCGGCACGCCGGTCGCGCTCACCTCGATCGCGTTCGCGATCGGGTTGCTGCTGCTGCCGTTCGGCGAGGAGACGCAGGGGCGTACGCTGCCTGCGTAGGATCTTCGCGGCTTCGCGGCCTTTGCCCCCTTTGCGGTCTTCGCTTTTTTACGCGCGAGGGACGACGTGGATCGCCGTCGCCTTCACGGCCGCCGTCACCTGTGCGCCAGCCGACAACTGCATCTCCTCGCGCGAGCGGCGCGTGATCAGCGCGTCGAGCGCGACGCCGCAGTCGAGCGTCACGCGATCGACGGGCCCTTCGGTCGCGATCGCGACCACGCGCGCCGCGAGGTGATTGCGCGTGCTCGCCTGCCCCGGCGATCGCGTTTCGATCGTGACGTCCTCGGCGCGGATGCACGCGTAGACGTCGGCGCCGGCGGCAATCGACTCGCGCTCGGCGGCGTGCAGCACGATATCGCCGACCGCGATCTCGACGAGGCCGCCGCCGACGGCGACGACGCGGCCGGGCAGCACTGCTTCGACGCCGAGCGCCGCCGCGACGCCGGCATCGTGCGGCCGCGTGAACACATCGGCCACCGCGCCGACCTGCCGGATGCGCCCGTCGATCACGACGGCGATCAGATCGCCCATCGCCAGCGCCTCGGTGCGATCGTGGGTCACGAGGATCGCGGGGGTGCCGGTCGTCTGCAGCAGCGACCGGACGTCGCGGCGCAGGCGCACGCGCGTCGGCGCGTCGAGGGCGGCGAACGGCTCGTCGAGCAGGAGAAGTCGGGGTCGCGTGGCGAGCGCCCGCGCGAGCTCGACGCGCTGCGCCTCCCCACCCGACAGCGCGCGCGGATAGCGATTTTCGAGACCCGCAACCCCCAGCATCGTGGCAATTTCCGCCACCGCGATCCTCGATCGATCCAGGATCCGATCCTGGATCTGATCCTGGATCTGATCCTGGATCGAGACGGCGTGCCTGATACCGTAGCGGATGTTGTCGCGGACGGTCAGATGCGGAAACAGCGTCGGCTCCTGGAAGACGATCGCGGCGCCGCGCGATTGGGGCGGCTGCCACACCGACCGCGTCGTCTCGCACCAGACTTCGTCGCCGAATCGGACGACGCCCGTGTCCGGCCGCTCCAGACCCGCGATTGCAGCGTCACAGCCGCGGCTTGATCCATACCGAACGCTGCAGCGCGTAGACGGCGGTGAGAATCGCGAACGACACGACGAGCAGCACGAGCGACGTGCGCGACGCCAACGCGTAGTCGAGCGACTGCACCGCGTCGTAGATCGAGATCGACACCGTGCGCGTCACGCCCGGCAGATTGCCGCCGACCATCAGCACGACGCCGAACTCGCCGAGCGTGTGCGCGAAGCTGAGCACGATGCCGGTGACGAGGCCGCGCACCGACAGCGGCAGCACGATGCGCCGGAAGGTCTCCGCGCGCGAGACGCCGAGCGACCACGACGCCTCGAGCAGCCGCCGATCGACCGCCGCGAACTCCGCGCTGAACGGCTGCACCGCGAACGGCAGCGAATACAGCATCGACGCGATGAGCAGCCCCTCGAAGGTGAACGGCAGACCGTGGCCCGCGACGCGCGCGTACGCGCGGCCGATCGGGCTCAGCGGACCGATCGCGATGAGCACGTAGAAGCCGAGCACGGTCGGCGGCAGCACGAGCGGCAGCGCGACGATCGCTTCGACGACGTACTTCCAGCGGCGCGGCGAGAAGACGATCCAGTACGCGAGCGGCACGCCGCCGACGAGCAGCGCGGCGCTGGTGGCCGACGCGAGGCGGACGCTCAGCCAGAGCGCGGTCCAGTCCATCTCAGCGTTCCGGCAGGACGAACCCGTACTGCTCGAGGATCGCGCGGCCGTCGCCGCTCAGGACGAAATCGCGAAACGCGCGCGCCGCCTGCGGATCGGCGGCTCTCTCGAGCACGACGCCGCGCTGCTCGATACGCGGATATGCCTCGGCGGGGACGTCGACCCAGCGTCCGCGATCTTTCACCGCCGGCGCGGCGACCAGCGCGCGCGCGACGATCGCCGCGTCGGCCGCGCCGGTCTCCGCGAACTGCAGCGCCTGCGCGACGTTTTCGCCGAAGACGAGCTTCGGCCGCACTCGCTCGTCGAGCCGCGCCCACCGCAGCGCCGCGACGGCCGCGCGGCCGTAGGGCGCGTGCTCCGGGTTCGCGATCGCCACGTGCGCCACCGACGGCGCGGCGAGCGCCTGCAGCCCTTCGTGCGCGACGTCGATCGACGACTCGCGGGCCACCCACACGACGAGGCGGCCGATCGCGTAGACGAAGTCGCCGCCGGGCTGCGCCAGGCCGCGCGCGGTGAGCTGCCGCGGATACTCGGCGTCGGCCGACAGGAACACGTCGAACGGCGCGCCGTTCAACAGCTGCGCGTAGAAGGTCCCGGACGATCCGTACGAGACGCTGACGTCGATCGGCCGGCTCGCGCTGAAGCGCGCGATGACATCCGCCATCGCCGCGTTGAGATCGGAGGCGGCCGCCACCCTGACCGTCGCGCGCGCCGCCGTCGTCTGCCGCGCCCCGCCGCACGCGGCGCCGGCGATCGCCGCGGCGACAACCGCGGTGAAAAAGATTCGCGTCACAGAGTCGCGAACAGTTTAATATGATTCAAGTCGATTTCATCAACGGTACTGACCATGACACTCCTCACCGTCCGGCAGGCGGCCGCCCGGCTCGGCGTCGGCTACTCGACGCTGAAGCACTGGATCTACGAAGGCCGCGTGCGCACGCGCGTCACGAGCGGCGGGCACCACCGCATCGCCGACACGGAGGTCGATCGCCTGCTCGCGCCGTCTGCCGCCGCCGAGCCGCGGCGGCCCGACCGCGAGCGCGCCGGCCTCATCGTCGCGATCAGCGGGCGCAATCAGCTGCGCGGCTACGTGGACGAAGTGCGCGTCGAAGGGCTGCTCGCGCAGGTGCGCCTCCGCATCGGCGACCAGGCGCTGACGGCCGTCATCACGCGCGACGCCGTCGAGGAGCTGAAGTTGAAGCGCGGCGACGATGCGTTGGCGATCGTGAAGTCGACCGAGGTGATGGTCGCGCGCGAGGCCGACGCCGCGAGCTACGCCGGCGGCGCACCGCGCGGCGGCGCGAAGCGCCGTCGTTGACACCGCAAATCACGATCGGCTAGTCTGGCCGCTCCCATGTCCGCGCTCCACCATCACGCGCACCACCATATCGGCCGCGGCGCGGCGCCGGCGGGAGCAGCATGATCCGGA
>QHWK01000010.1 GCA_003223775.1 Acidobacteriota bacterium | reverse complement strand
TGAGCGGCAGATAGCGCGGCTCCGTCATCTCGACCGTCAGTTTTTTCAGCTCCCATCCGCGCCCGAACTTCCACGGCTCGAGGCGCGGGTTGGTCAAGCCGTACGAGGCGAGGCGATCGCGCGTCCACTGCGCGGCGCGCTTGTGCGCAGGCGATGCCGTCAGCCGCGGACCGATGTCGATGGTGAGGTAGTCGAAGACCGGCCGCACCTGCGAGTGCTCCAGCCCCTCGGTTCGAATCTTCGCGAGCGTGTCGCGGTCAGCGGCCGACTGGGCCAGCGCGACGCCGCCGCCGCATAAACACACGAGCGAAATAATCTGCGTGCTCTTCATGGCGGTGACGTTTTACCACGGGCAGGACGGAAAACCACAGAGGCACGGAACACCGGAGACAGCAGCAGACCGAGCGTCGCGCGCCGCCGCTTCGCGACGCCCGAGCAGCGGGTTGGCAGAGCCGGCCCTGCGCGCGGCGCGACGTCTGCCCGGCGCCCCGCCGATCCGTCGTCTTCTCGGTGTCTCGGTGTCTCCGTGTTCTCAACTCTACTTCGCGGTCGCCGGCTCCATTCGCCGCGGCGTCTTCACGCGCGCGAGGAGCGCGCGCCAGCCCTGGTTCAGCGCCGTCTGCTCGAGCGCATCGAACTGGACGTAGGCGACCGGGACGAGCAGCAGCGTGAGGAGGAGACACAGCGACTGGCCGCCGATGATCGTCACCGCGATCGCCGCGCGGCCCGTGCCGCCGATGCCGAGGCCGAGCGCGGTCGGGATCAGCCCCGCGATGATCGCGCAGGTTGTCATCAGGATCGGCCGCAGGCGAGTGCGGCACGCCTCGACGACCGCCTGGCGCAGCGGCAGACCCCGCGCGCGCAGCGTATTGGCGTAGTCGACCTGCAGAATCGAATTCTTCTTCACGATGCCGAGCAGCAGCAGCATCCCGAGCGCGCTCCAGAGGTTCAGCGTGCGGCCGGTGACCCACAGCGTGAACAGCGCGAACGGCACCGATATCGGCAGCACGAGCATGATCACGATCGGCTGGATGAAGCTCTCGAACTGCGCCGCCAGCACCATGTAGACGAAGATCATGGCCAGGCCGATGGCGAGAATCAGGTTCGCCGTCGTCTCGTCGAGGATCTTCGACTGCCCCTGCAGCCGGAACGACATCGTCGGCGGCATGCCGAGGCCGCCAAGCAGCTTCCGGACGTCGGCCGACGCTTCGTCGAGCGCGTGGCCCGGCGCGACGTCGGACGTGATCATCACCGTGAACTGCCGGTTCGAGCGCTGCAGCGCGCTCGGGCCGAGGCCGCGCTGCACCTTCGCGATGTTATCGATGCGCACGGGACCGCTCACCGACGGGACGGTGAGCCGGCCAATCTCCTCCGCGTCCCGGCGCTGGTTTTCGAGCACGCGAATCTTGATCGGATACTGCTCCTGGCCTTCCTTGTAGAACGAGATCTGATCGTCTCCGGCGACCGCGAGCCGCAGCGTGTTGCCGACCGTCGCCATCCGCACGCCCAGATCGGCCGCGCGCCGGCGATCGACCGCGACATGAATCTCTGGATTCGAAACGCTCAGGCTCAGCTTCGGCTCCGCGAGGCTCGGCGTGCCCTGCGCGGCTTCGAGCGCTTTCAGCGAGTAATCGGTCAGCTGTTTCAAGTCCGGCCCGAGGATGTTCGCCTGAATCGGATATCCGCCGGCGCCCTCGCCGCTGCCGAGCGCATTGCGCGACGAGATGCTGGGCCGGTACCCCGGGTGCTTAGCGAGCCGCGTCCGCAGCTCCCTGATGATCTCCGCCTGCGTGCGCTTGCGCTGGTCGATCGGCAGCGCCTGGAAGTTGAAATGGACGTGGGTCACGTTGCTGCCGCCGCCGCCGCCGGCGATGCCGCTGCCGCCGGGGTTGACGAGCGGCTCGATGCCGGCCACGCCCTCGATGCCGTCCAGCTCCTTCAGCACGTTGAACGCGATTTCCTGCGTGCCGTCGATCGACGTGCCTTCCGGCGCGTCCATGTGGATCGTCCACTCGCCCATGTCCTCGTTCGGCACGAACTCGCGACCCACGGCCTTGTTCAACGGGAAGGTCAGGAAGAAGGTGATGGCCGAAATCGCGATGACGAGGGCTGGATGATCGAGCGCCCAGTTCACCTGCCGCTCGTACCGGACGTCGAGCCAGTGGAAGAAGCCTTTCTCCTTGGTCTTGTGATCCGCTTCCGCGTCGGCGAGCTTGAGGAAGCGCGAGCTCAGCATCGGCGTGAGCGTGAAGCTCACGAGCATCGACACCATGATCGAGAACGCCATCGTCCAGCCGAACGGATTGATGAAGCGCTTGGCGTAGCCGCTCATGAACGCGATCGGCAGGAAGATCACGACGAGCGACAGCGTCGTCGCCATCACGGCGAGCGCGACCTCGCGCGTGCCCTGGATCGCCGCTTCGTACGGCGAACAGTTCTCCTCCTCGATGTAGCGGAAAATGTTCTCGAGCACGACGATCGCATCGTCGATGACGATGCCGACGGCGAGCGTGATGCCGAGCAGCGTCATGTTGTTCAGCGTGAACCCCATCAGGTTCATCAGCGTGAACGACGAGACGATCGATGCAGGTATCGCGAGCGCTGCGATCACGACCGCGCGGAAGTTCCGGATGAAGAACATGACGACGATCGCGGCGAAGAGGCTCCCGAAAATCAGGTGCTCTTCGAGCGACGCGACCGACGCATAAATGAATTTCGAGTCGTCGCGAACCCAGGTCAGCCGGACCGACTGCGGCAGCGCGCGCTGAATCGCGCCCATCTTCGCGCGCACGCCTTCGATCACCGCGACCGTGTTCTCGCCCATCGCGCGGCGGATGTCGAGCTGCACGGCCGGCTTGTCGCCGAACCACACCGACGAGGTCGGAAGTCGGCGGCCGCATCGATCCGGCCCATCGTGCGCAGCAACAGCTGCCCTTTGCCCTGTTCGACGGCGCCGCCGGGAATTTCCACGTTCTCGGCGACGACGGCGTCGCGGACCTGACCCAGCGACAGGCCGTACGAGTTCAGCTTCTCGACGTCGACGACGATGTGAATCTCGCGCGCGCGGCTGCCGGCGATGCTCACCTGCCCGACGCCGTTGACCGTCTGGACGGCGCGCGACACCTGCTTGTCGGCGAGCTCGGTCAACGTCCGAAGGCTCATCGAATCCGAGGACACCATCAGCGACATCACCGGATCGGCGTCGGGATCGACTTTCGTGATCACCGGCGGGAGCAGCTCCGGCGGCACGCTCTTGATCGCGCCGGCGACCTTCTCGCGCACGTCGTTGACCGCGTCGTTCAGGTCGCGCTCGAGCACGAAGCGGACCGTGATGTTGCCGCCGCCTTCGCTGATGCGGGCGGAAATCTCGTCGATCCCCGACACGCCGCTGATCGCCTCTTCCATCGGCTCGATGACCGACGAGGAGATTTCATCCGGGCTCGCGCCCGGCAGCGACAGCCGCACGTTGACGGTCGCGGGATCGGCGCGCGGGAACAGGTCGACGCCGAGATCCCGGAACGAGAAGATGCCGAGCACCACGAGCGACATCACGAGCATCGTGGCGAACACCGGCCGGCGCACGCAGATTTCCGACAACATCAGCTACTCACCCTTCCGAGCGGCCGTCGTCACCTTCATTCCGTCGATCAGCTTGTCGACGTCGTTCGCGGCGACGCGGTCGCCCGCGCTGACGCCGCTCAGAACCTCGATTCGGTCGCCGAGGCGCTCACCGACCTTGAGCTCGCGCGCCGTCAGCTTGTCGCCGTCGACGAGGAACGCGCGGTTGACGCCGTAGCGGTACTGCAGCACCGAGTAGGGGAGCGTCAGGACGTCGTCCACCTTGCCGCTCTCGATGTGCACGCGCGCGAAGGTCCCCGGCTTCAGCGTCGCGTCCGTGTTCGGCACGAGCGCCTCGAACGGAAACGCCCGCGTCGCCGTGTTGACGGCGGGGCTGATCCGCGACACGCGGCCGGTGAACGACTTGTCGGGATAGGCGTCGACGTGCAGCGCGACGGTCTGACCGTCGCGAATCCACGGCGCCATCCGCTCGGGGATCTCGGCGACGATCTTCAGCGGATCGACGCGGACGATCGACATCACCGCGCTCTGGCTCTTCACCAGCTCGCCAAGGTTCACCATCCGCTTCTCGACGTAGCCGTCGAACGGCGCGCGGATCTGCGTGTCGCGCAGCTGGCGATCGGCGAGCTTCATGCTCGCCTCAGACGCCTGGATGCTCGCGCGCAGGTTCTTCGCGTTCTGCAGCGACAGCTCGTAGCTCGCCTGCTTCGACTGCAGCGCCGCCCCCGCGTCGTCGAGCATCTGCTGCGGCACGAGCGACCGCTTGAACAGCTCGTTCGTCCGATCGAACGCCTGCTTCGCCTGGACGAGATCCGCGTTCGCCTTCTGGACGTCGGGCGTCTTCTCGATGTCGGGCAGGTGCTGCGGATCGGGCGCGCCGTACTGTGCGAGCGCGCGCGCCAGCGCCGCCTTCTGCTGATCGAGCGTGTACTGCTGCTTTTCCTGATCGACCTCGACGAGCGTCTGCCCCTTCGTGACGCGATCGCCGAGGTCCGCGAGAATGCGGCTCACCTTGCCGTCGGTCTCGGACGAGATCATCACCTGGTCGACCGCCGCGAGCGTCCCGACGAGATCCACCGAGCGCTTGACCCGCTCTTCCTTGACGACTTCGACCTTGATCGCTTTCGCCGCCTGGTCGCGGCCGCGCGCCTGGGCCGTCTCGCTCTTCGAGCACGCGGCCGCGCCCGCCGCGACGACGCCCACCGCGGTGAACCCCGACAACAAACGCAAGACGGATCTGCGCATAGGGATTTAAGGACCCGACAAAAGAGTGAAACCCTAAGAGTATACGATGCGGCGGGCGCGATCTTCGTGTAACCGATTGTCTCGGTGGGCCTTACATCGTACCGAGCAGGTTCTGGTCGCCCATCCAGGCCGCCATCTCATCGGCGCGCCGCGGCGGGCTGATGGACGTCCCCTGCGCGACGTCGCATCCCATCGTCTGCAGCTGCATCTGGACCTCCGCGCTCTCGACGCCTTCGGCCACCACCGTCAGCCCGAGATTGTGCGCGAGATCGATCGCCGAGCGGACGATCACTTCGTCCTGGCCGCTCATGAGGTTGGCGACAAACGATCGATCGATCTTCAGCTCGTCGACCGGCAGGCGCCGCAGATAGCTGAGCGACGAGTAACCGGTGCCGAAATCGTCGATGACGAGGCGGACCCCCATGTCGTGCAGCCGCTTCAGGCACTCGAGCGACCGCGCCGGATCCGTCATCAGGACGTTCTCGGTGATCTCGAGCGCCAGCGACGCGGACGCGGCGTCGTAGCCGTCGAGAATCGACGCGATGCGCTGCGGCAGCCGCGGATCCTGCAGCGTCCGCTGCGACAGATTCACCGCGACGGTGAGCGGTGGCTTCTTCTGCCGCGGCGTCCACTCGCGAATCGCCGTCTCGATCACGATCGTCGTCAGCGGATTGATCAGGCCGGTCTGCTCCGCGAGATCGATGAAGTCGCCCGGCAGCAGGCGCCCCTGCTTCGGATGGTTCCAGCGCACGAGCGCCTCGACGCCGACGACGACGTTCGATCGCAGGTGGAGCATCGGCTGGTACTCGACGAAGAACTGCGCTTCGTCGAGCCCGCGGCGGAGCTCCGAAATGAGCGAAAGGCGCCGGTGCGTCTTCGGGTCGCGATTCGGCGAATAGACCGCCATGCCCGTCGCGTCGGACTTCGCGACGTACATCGCGACGTCCGCTTTCTGGAGCAGCCCGTCGGCTGTCGAGGCGTGCTCGGGAAAGCACGCGATGCCCAGGCTCGCGCGCACGTTCACCGGCCGGTGATCGACGATGCACGGTTGCTCGATCTCGTGGACCACCTTCTGCGCGGTGCTGAGCGCGCCCTCGACGTCGGTCAGCGGCAGAACGACGGCGAACTCGTCGCCGCCGAGGCGGGCGACCGTATCGGCGTCGCGCACCGTCGCGCGAATCCGCGAGGCGACGCTCTGCAGCAAGAGGTCGCCGGCATGATGGCCGAGCGTGTCATTGATCCCCTTGAAGCCGTTCAGGTCGAGCACCAGCAGCGCGACGGAGGAGCCCTCGCGGTGCGCGACGCGCGCCGCCTGCGTCAGCCGATCCTGCAGCAGCGCGCGGTTCGGCAGATCCGTGAGCGCGTCGTGGTAGGCGAGGTGAACGAGCCGCTGCTCGACGCGCCGCCGCTCGCGGCGCGCCGCCGCCTCCCGCAGCTGCCGCTCGACCGACGGGGGCAGCCGCTGCAGGTTCGCCTTCAGGATGTAATCGTGCGCGCCGGTGCGCATCGCGGCGACCGCCGCGTCTTCGCCGCGCACGCAGCGCGCGTGATCGATCGCGCCCGACAGCGCGTCGGCTGACGCAACGCGCTGCCACGCGACGTCGTAGTGCTGCTCGAGCGCGCGGACCACGAGCGCCGCGTCGTCGGACGAATCGTCGATGAGCAGGACGCGCAGCGTTGGCGGCACCAGGTTGTCCCCGGAACGCGCGACGGCCTCGCGTCACGCTGGGGGAGCGTCGCTCGGCAGGCTGGAGGCTGCGCGTCCCGATTGCTTGACCGAAAGGGTGCCAGATTTTCGCGGGCGCGGCTAGGCGAAAAAACGACGAATCTGCACAACTCAGCGCGAAGATCCGAGCAACTGATCGGCAGTGACGAATCGCGGTTCTATATCCACAGGAATGGATTGCAGCTTTTCGAGCGCCTGCTGGACCGGCGGCCGGACGATGCCCAGCCGATCGCCGAGCGCTTTCGCCCTCGAATAGTCGCCCTCGGCCTGAATCGTCATGATCTCGCGGGTCAGGCCCGCCACGCCCTCCTTGATTCGATCGGCGTTGACGGCGAAGGTTCCGTCCGCCTGGATCGTGAAGGCGCGCTGATCGAGAAGGTAGTTCAGCTGAATCGCGATCCCTTTTCCGTGCGCCTCGCTCACGCCGAAGCGGATCGAGCGGAAGGCGGATGCCAGAAATGTCGTGTAGAGCGACTGCTCCATCTCCTTTGGCAGCACGCCCTTGTCGATCATGTGCTGAATGGCGAAGAGCCCCGAGATGTCGGCCTTGGCCTCCTCGAGCGCGCTGTAGGTGTCCTTCAGCTGCTGGCGCACAGTCGTCTGCCGGCCGCCGGCGTTGATGCTGTGCGGCCCGAGCCCGTGCATCAGCTCGTGGACGACGATGTGCGTGAAGAAGGCTTCGAAGGAGAGCCGCCCCTGATCGGCGCGGCCGAGCACGATGCGCGAGATCGGCTGCAGCGTTTTGGCGAACTTCGCGTCCTGGACGTTTTTCAGCATGACGCGTTTGGCGCCTTTTTCCTGCACGACGCGCTCGTCGTTTGGCAGGTTGAACGCCGCCGTCTGCACGGCGCGGTTGCCGTCGCCGGCCGCGTAGATCTCGTTGACAACGACGATCGGCGCCAGCGCGCCGAGCTTCGGGTTGCGGTGCTTCGGCTCGATCGGCAGGTTGTTCTCGATGTCCTGCAGCTCGCCGGCGAACTTCTGGAGCTTCGCGGTTTCCGCCTGGTCCTGCACCGTGACGTAGGACTCGAAGCCGGCCTTGTAGTTGAACAGCTCGTCCTCGTACACCTCGTACGGGCCGATCGTCGGCTCGACGGCGCCCTTCAGCTCCATCCACGCGACGTCGCTGTCGTAGTAGTCGTTCGAGAGGAACGCCGCCGCGCGGCTCGTGAGGAAATTCTTGAGCGTCGGCTCGGTCGTGATCTGCGCCGCCTCGCGCAGGAGCGACGCGGCGCGCTCGAGCTCCGGCTGGTACTCGACGTTGTACGGCACGAGCGTGAAGCTCGCGCCCGAACGGCGGACGACGGTGAAGAAGCCGGTCGCGCGCGCACGTTCGGCGTCGGGCAGCGCCTGCATCCACTTGTCGAGATCGGCTTTCGCGGCGCCCTCCGGGTAATAGTTCGCGCCCGCCGGTTTCGGCGGCACGTTCGCCACGAACGGCGCGTTGTGATCGAGCCGCGACCACGGGCCCTTGTTGATCAGGAAATAGTGCAGCCGCGCGCGGCCGGCCGGCGAGTCGTCGCGGGCGAGATCGGCGAGGAGCGCGTCGTTGCCGCCCCACACCTGGCGCAGGAACAGCGCGTCGACGATCTTCGACGCCTGGACCAGCTTCGCGATGACGCGGCGGTCGGCGTCGGACAGCTTCGACACGTCGGCGGTGATGTCGGTCGGCGCAAAGCGCGCCGCCATCTGCTGCAGCTTCTGCGTGTCGGGCACGCCGCCCCCTTGTGCGCGAACCAACAGCGCCGCGCCGGCAACCGCCGCGACGACGGCGAGCGGCGCGATCCAGCGTCGTTCGGTAAGTGCCATGGCAGCCGTCTAGTGTAGCGCCGCGGGACTGCGTCTCCGTAATCCAACCGACGAAGCTGAGCGCGCGCGGGCGCACGCGTGCGGCCGCGGCCGCACACCGCTCCGGGGTTCTTCGCGCGGCTGCACGCGGCCTCACTCAGCCGCACGGGCACTTCTCTTGCGTCAGCCTTTCGCGTGATGCGAGCCCTGATAGCCGACGACGACCGCATGACGACGGCAATTCTTTCCGCCGCGGTCGCCAGCTGGGGCCTCGAGCCGGTCGTGGCGAACGACGGCGCCCAGGCGTGGGAGATGCTGCAGGCGCCCGGCACGTGCGATCTCGTGATCGTCGACTGGATGATGCCGGGGATCGACGGCATCGAGCTGTGCCAGCGCATCCGCCGCACGCCGTCGCTCGCGGCGACCTACGTGCTGCTGCTCACCGGCCGATCGTCGCGCGCGGATCTGGTCGCGGGCCTCGACGCCGGCGCCGACGACTACATGGTGAAGCCGATCGACCCCGAGGAGCTGCGCGCGCGCGTGCAGGTGGGCGTCCGCGTCGCGACGCTGCAGCGGCGCCTCGCCGAGCAGGTGGCGGAGCTCGCGTCGGCGCGCGATCACCTTGCGCGGATCGCCAGCACCGATGCGCTCACCGAGCTCTACTCGCGCCGCGGCTGGTTCGAGCTGGCGGCGACCGAGTTCTCGCGCAGCCGCCGCTACGGCCGCGCCGTCAGCCTGCTGCTGATCGATCTCGACTACTTCAAGCGCGTGAACGACACGTTCGGGCACGACGCCGGCGATCGCCTGCTGCAGACCTTCGCCGCGATGCTCCGCGTCGAGTGCCGCCAGTCGGACGTCGTCGGACGGATCGGCGGCGAGGAGTTCGCGATTCTGCTGCCCGAGACGTCGATTCACGCGGCGCAGCGGCTCGCGGAGCGGATCTGCATCGCGTCGCGCGGCCTCAAGCTCGCCACGGCCGCGGGCGAGATCGCCTGCACGACGAGCATCGGCATCGGCGAACTCGGCGGCGAGGACTTCACGATCGACGACGTGATGCGCCGCGCCGACGCGGCGCTGTACGAAGCCAAGCGCGGCGGACGCGATCAGTGGCGGCGCGCGCTCACCGATCTCAGCGAGGTCGCCGATCACGTCGCGGCACAGAGCCGCGGGTCCAAAAATCTCTGAATCCTGATTGCGCGTGTCAGTGCACGCCGCGCGACATCTGCAGGGCGTTCGGATCGGCGCCGAGCCGGCGGATGGCGGTCTCCCACAACTGCTCGGGCGGCGTGTTGAAGATCAGATCGCGGTCCACGTCGCTCATCAGCCAGGCTGACGCTTCGAGCTCCGCTTCGAGCTGGCCGGGGCCCCAGCCCGCGTAGCCGATCACCAGGCGCGTGAAGGGCGGCGGCGTCGGGCCGAGCAGCCGCCGCAGCAGATCGGGCGACGTCGACAGATACAGATCGTCGGCGATCCGCATCCCGGTCAGTTCCTCCATCGCCTCGGGTTCGTCGCCCACGAGCACCCAGCTGCGCTGCGGCTCCACCGGTCCGCCGATCCAGACCTGCAGCTCGCGGTCGGTGGACACCGGCGGCTCGAGGTTCACCGTCACGCGTCCGGTCGTCACGAGCGGCCGGTTGACGACGAGCCCGAACGCGCCTTCCTCGCTGTGCTTGCAGAGGAGCACGACCGTCCGGCTGAAATTCGGATCGGTCATCTGGGGCATCGACAGGAGGAACGCGGGAGCGAGCGAGGCGCCCATCTCTTCTCTCTTTTTGCCACGAAAGCGCGAAAACGGGAAACAAAAACTGGCAGGGTCGTCGTGGACACTATCTTTTCAACGCCCTCGCGACGACGCGCAAGTCGTCGGTGAACTGCTTCATCTCCCGGCGACGCGACTCGTCGTCGGGCGCGCGAAGAATCGACGACGGGTGGACGGTGGCGAGGACGAGCGGCGCGAGCGGCGACGGCACGAACTCGCCGCGGTGCGCCGTCACCCGGAACTGCCGTCCGAGGAGCGCCTGCGCCGCCGTCGCGCCCAGGCAGACGATCGCGCGCGGCTTCACGAGCGCGATCTCGGTGTCGAGCCACGGACGGCACGCCGCGATCTCCGCCGCGTTGGGCTTCTTGTGAATGCGCCGCTTGCCGCGCGGCTCCCACTTGAAGTGCTTGACGACATTGGTGACGTAGACGGCGGATCGGTCGATGCCCGCGTCGGCGAGCCCGCGATCGAGCAGCTTCCCTGCGGGCCCGACAAACGGATGGCCGCTCAGGTCTTCGTCG
>QHWK01000915.1:592-2657 GCA_003223775.1 Acidobacteriota bacterium | reverse complement strand
AGCTGCTTCCGGCCGCGCGGCGTGAGGCGATAGAACTTCGCGCGGCGGCCCAGCTCGGAGGTGCCCCACTCGGCCTCGAGCCAAGTCTTGCGCTCGAGACGGTAGAGCGCGGGGTAGAGCGATCCGTCTTCGATTTCCACGATCCCTTCGGTCGCCTCCTCGATCGCCCGAGCGATGCCGTAGCCGTGGCGGCGGCCGCCGGCAAGCGTCTTGAGGATGAGCGTATCGAGCGTGCCGTGTAGGAGTTCGGGGGCGTTGGCCATACCTAGAGAGTCAAGGTATCCGGTTAGACGGCCCGGAGGCGCGGCGGGTTGCAACGCGTTGCAACGCACAGCTTTTTCCGTTGAAACGGCCCGGGCGACCGGCGTAGTCTTGCCCGAGTCATCCGTCTGCGCTGTCGTCCGACAGGAGGGTCAGCATGGAGATCGATCGCAGAGCATTCATCGCGAGCCTTGGTGGCCCCGCCGTCGTCGCCCTGATGGATCACGAGGCGAAGGCGGAAGCGCTCGAGCACTACATGGAAGAGAAGCTGGACGCGATGGTCGCCGCCCAGCAGCCCGAGAAGTTTCCGACCGTCGCCGAAATCCAGGCGCAGATCGAGACGCGCCCCTTCCGCCGCGGCACCGGCTCCGTGTTCACCGGCCAGCGTGGCGAGAACGTGAAGATCCTCAAGCCGATGCCGGACAAGCCGACCCTGAAGGATTTCTTCGAGCTGCGCTTTGCGCCGGCGAACCACGTGCTGCAGAGCGCGACGCGCGCGATGAAGACCGGCATGTCGGAGGAGATCATCCTCGCGTGCCTGCTGCACGACTGCGTGCTCTCGCTCATCAAGCCGGATCACGGCTGGTGGGGCGCGCAGCTGTTCGAGCCGTACATCCCCGAGAAGAGCGCGTTCGCGATCCGCTATCACCAGACGCTGCGCTTCTACCCGGACGAAGAGGCGGGGTACGAGTATCCGGATCAGTACTACCGGATCTTCGGCCACGACTACACGCCGCCGCAGTACATCCAGGACACCTACACGATCGAGCCGTTCCTGGACATCGTCGGGCGGCTCTTCAAGCAGCCGAAGGAAGGGCTCGGTTACGACAACAGCCCGAGCGCGCACATGTGGCGTACGCTCGCGCGGCCGGACAACCCGCTCTAGGCTGAGGTCCGATGCGACACATACGACCCCTTTTTGCGATTCTGGCGGTCGCGGCGTTGGCCGCGACCGCTGCGGCGCAAAGCGACGGCAAGCCGCAAACCGTCAACGGCCTTCAGATCGCCGTCACCGGTCTCGAGCGCGCGGACAAAGCGGCGCTCAAGGATTGTCCACCGGGAACCAACACCGTCAACGCCGTGCAGCGGCCCGGCGACGAGCTCGCGGTCGTGACGGTGAGCGTCAAGGTGCTCCCCGAGTTCAAGCCGACGATGATGAAGCGACCGACGGCGGCGGCCAACGACGGCAAGGTGTACAACACGTCGGTGCAGCTCGTGGACGTCGGGTCGGTGCCGCAGTATTCCTGTCAGTTCATCTACCGCGTTCCGCAGGGGACGAAGCTGAAGTCGCTGCAGATCGAGAACGCGACGTTCGATCTCGCCGCGCTCGAGAAGTAGCGGCGTTCACGACGTACACCGCAGAACCCGCAGAACCCGCAGAAATTCATTGTACTAGCCGACGAACTTGTAGCCCGCCCCGTGGACGGTGAGGATGTGCTCGGGCTCGTGGGGCGCCTTCTCGATCTTCTGCCGCAGCTTCGCGATGAAGTTGTCGATCGTCCGCGTGGTCGGCGATTCCTCGTAGCCCCACACCTGATTCAGGATCTGCTCGCGCGTGACGACCTGGCCGGTGTGCTGCACCAGGTAGCGCAGCAGATCGAACTCGCGCGCCGTGAAGTCGATGCGTTGTCCGGCGCGGTGCGCCTGGTGCGTGCGGAAGTCGATCTCGATGTCCCCGATGCGGCAGGTCTCGAGCCCCGACGGCCGGCCGCTGACGCGGCGGAGCACGGCGCGGACGCGCGCGAGAAGCTCGGTGATGCTGAACGGCTTGGTGACGTAGTCGTCGGCGCCGAGCTCGAGCCCG
>QHWK01000915.1:0-463 GCA_003223775.1 Acidobacteriota bacterium | reverse complement strand
CTTCGAGCTCGAGGTTGTCACGCAGACCGAGCAACATCTGGGGCTCGTCCTCGATCACCAGTATGCGTTTGGTCACCGTGGGTTTCTCCTGCATACAGCGGGAAGTGCAGCGTGAACGCGCTGCCGCGTCCCGGCTCGCTGTCGACGCGCACGAAGCCGCCGTGGCCGCGCATCACGTGGTCGACGATGGCAAGCCCGAGGCCGGTGCCCTGCGGACCGGTGCCGGCGTCGGTCTGAATCCGGTAGAACTTCTGGAAGATGCGGCGCTGCAACCGCGCGGGGATCCCGATGCCGTGATCGCGCACGCGCACGACGCCGTAGCCGTCGGCGCGCTCCACTTCCACCTCGATGTCGCGCCGGTCCGGCGAGTACTTCATCGCGTTCGAGACCAGGTTCTCGATCGCCTGCACGGCCGCTTCCGCGTCGATGTGGACCGGCACGTTCGGGTCGAGCGTCGAGGTGA
>QHWK01000009.1 GCA_003223775.1 Acidobacteriota bacterium | reverse complement strand
CAACCTGCGCCTCTTTCACGACGCCGTCGCCGCGGTCGCCGCGTCGATGCCCGACTACGACTGGGAGTTCATGTTCGTGGACGACGGCAGCCGCGACGGGTCGTTCGACGTGCTGCGCGATCTGCGCGCCGCCGATCCGCGCGTGCGCGCGCTGCGCTTCCCGCGCAACTTCGGCAGCCACGTCGCGATTGCGGCCGGGATCGACTACTGCCGCGGCGACGTCGCGATCGTGATGGCGGCCGATCTCCAGGATCCGCCGTCGCTCATCGCCGAATTCGTGGACCGCTGGCGCGGCGGCTACGACGTCGTCTGGGGCGCGCGCACCGGGCGCGACGAGAGCGCGCTGCGCGCCTACGGCATGTCGCTCTTCTACCGCATGGTGCGGCGCTTCGCGATCCCG
Source organism: Acidobacteriota bacterium (assembly GCA_003223775.1). Classification (GTDB taxonomy): domain Bacteria; phylum Acidobacteriota; class Vicinamibacteria; order Vicinamibacterales; family CAVVIG01; genus QHWK01. Next base: position 4,357 of record QHWK01000009.1, on the reverse strand, counting down.
ACCTATCCCGAGGGCGGCACCGGCAGCTTCTGCCTGATCTCGCGGCCGGTGATCGACGCGTTCCGCCTGTGCCAGGAGCGCAATCGCCTCACCTTCGGCCTCGTCGCGTGGAGCGGCTTCCGCGAGACGAGCGTCCCGTACCATCGGCCGCGCCGCTTGATCGGATCCTCGTCGTGGACGCTGCGCCGCATGGTGAAGGCGGCGATCGACACGTTCGTCTCGTTCTCGTCGCTGCCGATCCGCACGATCTCGGCGCTCGGCCTGCTCGTGTCGGCGCTCAGCTTCGTCTTCGGCGCCTACGTCTTCATCAACCAGATCTTCTTCGGCACGCGCGTGATGGGCTGGACCTCCGTCATGCTCGCGGTGCTGATGCTCGGCGGGGTGCAGCTCCTGATGATCGGCGTGCTCGGCGAATACCTGCAGCGGATCCTCGACGAAGCGCGCGCGCGGCCGCTCTACATCATCGAGCGCACGCTCGGCGTCGCCCCGGCGTCCGCCGCGCCGCCCGCGCAAGCCGCCGCGGCGGCGCATCTCTCCTCGCGCTGATCGTGCGGCTTCCCGACTTCATCATCGGCGGCGCCCCGCGCTCGGGCACGACGTGGCTCTACGAGCTGCTCGATCGCCATCCCGACGTCTACATGGCGAAGCCGGTCAAGCCCGAGCCCAAGTTCTTTCTCGTCGATCATCTCTACGAGAAAGGGCTGCAGTACTACGCGGACACGTGGTTCGCTCCGGCGGGCGAGTGGCAGGTCGCCGGCGAGAAGAGCACCGACTATCTCGAGAGCGGCGCCGCCGCCGAACGCATCGCGCGCGACCTGCCGTACGTGAAGCTCGTGTTCATCCTGCGCGAGCCGGCCGATCGCGCGTACTCGAACTACCTCTGGACGCGGATGAACGGCATCGAGACCGAAGACTTCCAGACGGCGCTCCGCCTCGAGCCCGAGCGCGAGCGCACGCTGCCGGAGAAATGGAAATTCGCGCGCCCGTTCTCGTATTTCTCGCGCGGCCTGTACGCCGATCTGCTGCAGGAATACGTCAAGCGCTTCCGCCGCGAGCAGATCCTGATCCTCCGTTTCGAGGACATCGAGGAGCGGCCGTCGGTGCTCGCGGTGAAGCTGCACCGCTTCCTCGGCGTCGACCCGCGACCCGACGACGTCGACGGGCTCGGCGTGATCAACCCGTCCGAGACCCGCGGCGACACGCTCGACCCGCAGACGCGCCGCGCGCTGATGGCGCGCTACGCCGAATCGAACCGCCGGCTCGCGGCGATGCTCGGTCCCGAATACCCGCTGTGGTAGATGCGCCGCGCGATCCGCTGGTGACGGTGCGCCTCGCGTCGGTCGGCCCGCGGCCCGCGGCCGTGTGGGCGGAAGGCCTCGTCGTGCAGATGCCGGCATCGGTCGTCGACCGCGCCGGCTGGCGGCGCGCGATCGACGCCGACGGCGCGCTCCGGATTCCGCCCGAGCCGGCGGCGATAGGCGAGGGCGACGTCGAAGCGCTGCGCGAGCGCCGCGCCTTCACCGACGCCGCGCCGGCGAGCGCGCGGATGCCGATCGCGTATCACGCCGTGCCCGGCTGGGCGCGCGCGATCGTCGCCTCGGCGATCGGCCGGTGGAATCGCCGACGCGCCGATCGCTGGGCCTCGTTTCCGCGATGGCCGATCGATCTGAGCGCCGACGTCCTTCACGACCTTTCGACGGACGCCTCCGACGTCGAGTCGCGGCCCGCGCCGGTCGTCGTCACGCACGACATCGATTCGCCCGAAGGATTGACGAACCTCGTCCGCCGCTTTCTGCCGCTCGAGGAATCGCTCGGCGCGCGATCGACGAGCTACGTCGTGCCGTGCGCGTGGCGGTTGGACGACGGGCTCGTGCGCGAGGTGGTGGCGCGCGGACACGAGGTCGGCGTGCACGGATACGATCACGCGAACCGCACGGCGTTTGCCGCGCCCGCGGAGCGCGCGCGCCGGCTCGACGCCGCGCGCGGCTTCGCGGAGCGGTTCGGCGCGACCGGGTACCGCGCGCCGTCGCTGCTGCGAACGCGCGCGCTGCTGCGCGATCTGAGCGCGCGCTATCGCTACGACACCAGCATCCCGACGTCGGGCGGCCTGTTTCCGACGCCGAACAACGGCTGCGCGACGGCGCGGCCGTTTCTCGTCGAGCACATCGTCGAGCTGCCGGTGACGCTGCCGCGCGACGGCACGCTGCGGTTCTTCGGCCATCGGCCCGACGAGATTCTGCGGATGTGGATCGACTGCGCCGATCTCGTCGCGCGCGCGCGCGGCGTCGTCGTGCTGCTCACGCACTGCGAGCGGCGGTTCAGCGGCCATCCGGCGATGCTCGACGCGTACCGGCGGTTCCTCGAGCACGTCGCGGCGCACGCGGATCGATTCGCGTTCAGCACGCCGGCGCGCGTCCTCGCGGGCGCGACGTGAGCGAGGCGCCGCGCGCCGGCGCGTTCGAGGGCGTCACGTGCACGGCGCCCGCCGAGCGGACCGACCGCATGCGAGACATCATCGTCGCGCACGTGCCCGGCGATCGGCCGCTGCGGCTCCTCGACCTCGGGTGCGGCACCGGATCGCTCGTCTTCCGGCTCGCGGACGCGCTGCCGCACGCCTCGCTCGTGGGCATCGATCTCTCGCGCGCGAACGTCGACGCCGCGCGGCGCGAGCAGGCGCGGCACGCGTCGTCGGCGCGGCTCGCGTTCGAGGTCGCCGATTACCTGCACTACGCGGCGCCGCCCTTCGACGCGATCGTTGCCGACGGCGTGCTGCACCTCGTGCCCGGCGAGACGCGCGCGCTCGCGCGCAAGCTCGCGGCCGATCTGCGCCCCGGTGGGGTCCTCGTCTGCAGCATGGCGCACGAGTGCGCGTACAACGCCGCGTTCGCGATCGTGCGCCGCGCGCTGCGGCGCGTGCGGACGCCGTGGCTGGACCGCGCGATCCTGCAGGCCGGACGCGTGCTCCACGGGCGCGAGATGCGCGACGAGGGGCTGCGCGAGCGCGTCGGCTACATGTATCTGCCGCCGACGCGGCTGATGGGCCGGCGGCTCCTCAGCGAGTTCGAGGCGGCAGGCCTGAGCCTCGCCGCCGAATATCCGATGAAGAGCACGAGCCTCTCGCAGCTGCGGCATCGCGTGACCGTCTTCACGCGCATCGGCGCCGCATGACGACGCGCGTCTGGTACGTCGCGCTCGCGGCCGTGCTGATCGTGTACCTGCACAATGCGCTGCCGTACCTGACGACGCTGCCGCGCGTGAACGTGGACGAGCCGTGGCTCATGGAGCGCGGCTTTCAGGTGATGCGCACCGGCGTGCCGGCGCAGCCGATGCTCGGCCTCGATCGCGCGTACCTGCTGCAGGTTGGCTACGGCTATCTGCTCGCGATCTGGATGTCGATCTTCGGCGTCGAGCTGCTGCAGGCGCGGCTGCTGGCGGTCTGCCTCGGCCTCGGGATCGTGGCGATGGTCGCGTGGATCGGCCGGCGCGAAGTCGATTCGGCGGCCGGCCTCGCGGCGGCGCTCTTCCTCGCCGTGGACAGCAACTTTCTCGGCGGCGTGCGCAGCGCGCGCACCGACATCCCGTCGGTCTTCTTCGTCGTGTGCGCGTTGGCGGCGTACGTCCGCGGCCGCGCGCTCGCGCGGCCGGCGTGGTTCGCGGTGGCGGGTGCGAGCCTCGGCCTCGCCATCCTGTGCCACGGCAATGCGTTCTGGGCGGCGCTCGTCCTGCTGGCGTGGTATCTCGTCGATTACGGCCGGCGCGCGCTCCAGGTTCGGTACGGCTACGCGTTCATCGGCGGCGCGCTGCTGACGCTCGGGCCGTACGTCGCCGTCGTCGCGTCGCGATGGCACGACGTCCAGATCCAGATCGGCAACTTCGCGGCCGATCGCATTCCTGGGTGGCGGCCGTCGTTTCTCCTGCAGCAGATCGCGCAGGAGCCGCAGCGGTACCGCGGCTGGTACTTCGGCCTCGTCACGGCGTCAGTGCCGGACCCGCTGCTGTGGGCGTTCCAACTCGCGATCGTCGTAGGCTTCGGCTTCGCGGTATATCTGTCGATTCGCCGAATCGATGTAGGGCGGCGGCGCGTTGATCTTCGCCGCGCTCATCAACAACAAGGTGCCGGTGTACCTGCCGCACATCACGATCGGCTTCGCGCTCGTCGCGGGGCTCGCCGTCAGCGAAGCGATCCGCGCGCTGCCGACGCGGCGCGCGGCGGCGACGCTCGCGTTCATCGTGCTGTACGGCGGCGCCGGCATGGCGTACTACGAGAAGTGGTACTCGACGGCGCTCAAGAGCGAGCTCGTCTCGTACGAATCGACGGAGCGGACGCTGCGCGCGCTCGTGCCCGCCGGGCCGAAGT
>QHWK01000008.1:4569-5476 GCA_003223775.1 Acidobacteriota bacterium | reverse complement strand
GGCATCGCGGCGAGCACGGCTGATCCCGCGATCGCGCCCGCCGCCATCGTCAGCATCGTGAGGCGGGAGCCGAACCGCATGATCACGATCGCGCCGGCGATCGCGCCGACAACGCCGCCGATATTGAACGCCGTGAGCCCGTAGCTCGCGGCGCCGACGTCGAAGCCCGCGCCGACGAGCATCGAGGGCACCCACGTGACGCCGATGTAGACCGACAACAGGCAGAAGAAGAACGAGCCGCAGAGCGCGATCGTGTCGCGGCGGAATTCGGGCGCGACGAGCTCGCGCGCCGACACGCGCGCGACCGGCCGCTCACCCGATTCCGCGAACCGCGCGTCGTCGGCCACGCGATGGCCGAGCCGTCGCAGCAGCGCGCGCAGCTCGGGCCAGCGCTCCGGAATGCGCGCGAGGAAGCGCGGCAGCACCTGCGCGCCGACGAGTCCCGCCAGCGATCCGCCGAGCGGAATGCAGACGATCGTCAGCGTGACGGCGAACGGCCGCTGCCGGATCGGCACGTACTCGGAGGAGAGCGCGGCCGCGTTCGGCATCGCGCCGCCGAGGCCGAAGCCCGCGAAGAAGCGAAGGACCGTCAGCACGGCGACGCCGTTCGACATCGACACGAGCAGCGTGAGCAGCCCGAACGCGACGACGCTGCCGATGAGCGCGACGCGGCGGCCGAGGCGATCGCCGACCACGCCGCCGATCGCGCCGCCGAGCATCATCCCGATCATGCCGGCCGTCTGCACCGGCACGAAGGCCGGACGCGGCAGCCGCCACTCGCGCATCAACGCCGGCAGCGCCGCGCCGAGCAGCTGGTTGTCGAGCCCGTCGAGGATGATCGTCATCGCGGTCGCGGCGACGAGCAGCTTCTGATAACGGCTCCACTGCGCCTCGTCGAGCGTCGCGG
>QHWK01000008.1:0-4541 GCA_003223775.1 Acidobacteriota bacterium | reverse complement strand
AGATGTACTCCGCGAGCTCCGCGTTCGGCCGCCACGTGAGATTCCACGCCGCGGTCCACGGCTTGGTGTACGCGCCGGGATCGTCGATCGTCGCCTCGTAATGCAGGATGCCCTTGCTCGGGCGCGAGAACTTTTCGATGACGTGCAGCTGATCGGTGTGCGGATGCCCCGAGTAGTCGATCCACGTCGCCTCGTTGAAGCCGACGACGTCGACGACGAGCGTGTCGGCTTCCCACCGGCCGACCGAATGCCCCAGATAGGTCGGGTTGAGATCGTCGCCCTGCGGGTGCGGGCGGCCGTCCATGTAGATCTCGCGCCAGATGTGCGTCGCGCCCTCGAACGTCAGGATGATGCGCTTCTGCTCCGGCAGCTGAAGGATCTCCATCGGGTACGGCGTCGCCATCAGACGCGGCCCGCCGGGCGGCAGACAGTAGCCCTCGGGGTCGTACTTCGATTCGTTGGCCACGTGATAGTCGTAGACCGCCGCCGACCACTTCATGAACGGCACGAGCGGCTCGAGCTTCGATCCGTCTTTCTTCATGTCGTGGCCGACGAGGCCGATGCGGCCGCCCGCCGATGGCAGATCGCTGCCGCTCGCGGTCCGATCGATCCGGAGACCCATGTTCCGGATCCACGGGACGTTCCACACGCCCTTCTCGGCGCCGACGCGCCCGAGGTTCGGCGTGCCGTCGGCGAAGCGCGGCGTCGGCCCGGCGACCGGCGGCGCGCCGCGCTGCGCGAAGAGGATCGGCGCAGCCGCCATGATCACTGCCGCGATGAATGCGCGTCGCATGCTGATTCCTCCTGCCTGGCTGTCAGGCGTGTCACGACTTCCACGACTTCAGCGGCCGACCGCGGACCCGCGGATCCGAAATGCGAGCGCAGCCCGAGCTGCGCGCTCCACTGCTGACGCCGCGCGGCGGCTTCGGCCATGATCGGCTCGACGCCGATCGCGCGCAGCGTCTCGGCGACTTCTTCCATCTCGCGCGCGCGCCGCTCGCCGTGCACGACAACGCGGCCGACCATGTAGTCGGCGAGCTTCTGCCAGTCGATGCCGGGGAAGCTCTCGTTCAGCGAGGCGAACACGTGCGCGCCGGCGTCGTAGCGGCTCGCGCCGAGCACGCACTCGCACATCAGCGCCTCGAGCCCTTTGACGACGATGCTGCGGCACATCTTCACGGCCGCGGCGGTGCCGACCTCGGCGGCGAGCACCTCGCACCGCATGCCGAGCGGCGTCATCCGCTCGGCGAACAGCGCGGCGCCGGGGCCGCCGAGAAGCATCGGCACGCGGTGGCCGTACGGCAGCACCGGCGCCATCACCGCCGCTTCGACGAAGCGCGCGCCGGTGGCGGAGACGGCGCGGCCGATGTCCTGCTTCAACGCCGGCGAGACCGAGTTGAGATCGGCGTAGACGTGCCGCGGCTCGAGAGACGGCGCGATCGCGGCCGCCGCGTCGATCGCCGAGCTCGAGGTCACGGTCGAGAAGAGCAGGTCGCACGCGCGGGCGAGCGCGGCCGGCGACTCGACGATCGTCGTGCCGGTCCGCCGCGCGCGGTCGCGAATGGTCGCTCCCAGGCGGGGATCGTCGGCGGCGATGTCGAACGCGTAGATCCGCTCGACGCCCGCCGACGCGAGGCCGCCGGCAATCGTCGATCCCGCTTCGCCGAACCCGATGAAGCCGACGATCACGCGTGCGCCCAGACCTTGCGGGCCGTGTCCACGACCAGCTGCAGCTTCCGCCATTGAGTCTCTTCGGTCAGCAGGTTCCCCTCCATCGTCGAGGCGAAGCCGCACTGCGGACTGATCGCGAGGTTGTCGAGCGGGACGTACTTGCTCGCCTCCTCGATGCGGCGGGTCAGATCGTCCTGCCGCTCGAGCTCGGGGAGCTTGCTGCTGACGAGACCGAGCACCACCGACTTCGAGCGCGGCACGAAGCGCAGCGCCTCGAAGGTGCCGGCGCGCTCCGAGTCGTACTCGAGCAGGAAGCGATCGACGTTCAGCTGGTCGAACAGCCGCTCGGCGATCGGATCGTAGCCGCCCTCGGCGTACCACTGGCTGCGGTTGTTGCCGCGGCACAAATGGATCGCGAACGTGACGCCGTCGCGCCTGGCGCCCTCGAGGCACGCGTTGTCCACGCGAATCGCCTCGTCGAGCGCCTTCTCGGGATCGACGCCCATCTCGTCCTGGATGTGGCGGCGCCATTTCGGATCGATGTAGTAGCTGTAGCGCGGCGCGTCGATCTGGATGTACTTCACGCCCTCGCCGACGAGCGCCTGAATCTCCGCCTTCACGATCGGCACGATGTCCCACAGGAACTCGGAGTAGGTGGGATAGGCGGCCTCGCTGACGCCTTTCTTGTAGGCGATCGCGGGAAACTGGTTCGCCGTCGGCAGCGTCATCTTGATGTCGCCCGGCGCGTGCTTCTTCAGGAAATCGACCTCGTCTTTCGTGAGCCGCTTGGTCTGGCGCAGCTTCGAGACGACGGCGCCGCCGCGCGCGCCGATGCCGCGCGCGACGCCGACACCCGCCGGCGCGCCCTTCCAGGCCCGCTCGACGTCGTAGTCGTAGTCCATTCCCTCGACCGACTCGTAGAAGTCGCTCATGAAGCCGGCGCGGCGCAGTTCGCCGTCGGTGAAGATCTCGAAGCCGATCTCCTTCTGCCGTTTGAGGACGTCGAGGATGTGGCGATCCTCGATCGCGGTGAGCTGCTCGTGCGTGAGCGCCGGATTCCGGCGCGCTTCGAGCAGCTCGAGCGGCCGCAGCAGGCTGCCGACCTGATCCGCGCGGTACGGTATCGCCATCCCCTTGGTCTCCTGTCACGGTTAACCACAGAGTTCACAGAGCGCACGGAGCTGTGGCGCCACGTCTGATCGTCTCATCGGTTCTGCGTGTTCTGCGTGTTCTGCGTTGCTCGTCTTCACTCCCACGAGCACTAATGCGCCACGTGCTGCTTTCCCGCCTGGTGCGACATCGAGAAGATCACGTGGAGCGACATCAGCGCCTGCAGCGGGTGCGCCCCCGCGTCGACGAGCGGGCCGACGTGCTCGCTCACGAGGCCGCCCTTCCCCACCGCGATCAGCTCTTCGGCAGCGCGGCGCTGCTGCGGATTGAGCTTGTACTCCCTCGCGACGTCGTCGAGGTCCGCGATCACGCGGTCGCGCAGCTCGCCGCTGTGCCGCACCTCGAACAGCAGACGATTCAACCCGTACGCCTCGGCCGGCGGGTGCTTGTAGAACTGGAAGCCGCGGTTCTTGAACTTGAAGCCGCCGTACTCCTGCATCGCCTTTGCCGTGGCGGCGTGCGGCGCGGCGGCCGGAAGGAACCGCATCATCGCCAGGCCGTGGTGCCACGTCGGGATGTAGTCGACGAGCACGCCCGGCTGCGGACCGATGGCGCCGAACATCATCGCCCACGTCAGCAGCTCGGTGTTGCCCACTTCGTCGAGCTGCGTGCCCGTCATGTCGAGCAGCGCGTTCGCGTTGCCCGCCTCGAACTGCGCGACGAGCCAGCGATCGAAATCGAACTCGGGCGCGAGATACTTCGTCGTGCCCGGGAAGTGCGACATCCCGCCGCTCGCGATCACCGCCACGCGCTCTTTCCGGCCGCGCACGATGTCGGCGATCGCCTTGCCGAGCGCGGCGCAGCGCTTCGGCGTCGGCAGCGGCGGCACGTAGACGTTGGTGAAGAACGGAATCACGGGGATGTCGCGTTTGCCGATCACGTGCTCGAAAGGGACGGCGAAGGCGTGCCCGAGCTCGGCGTCCTCGGAGTACGCGACGTCGAAGCTGTGCTCGACGACGAGCTTGTTCAGCAGGTCCTCCGCCATCTCGCGATGGACCGGCAGATCGTAATCGCGGCCGGCGAACTTCGCGATCGCGCGGCTGCCGGCGATGATGGCGAACGTCGGGATGCAGGTGACCGAGAAGGTCTCGACGTGATCGCTGCCCATGAAGATGATGACGTCGGGCCTGGTCTCGTCGAGCACCTTGCCGAGCTCCGCCATGCCGCGCGCCGCCTGATCGAGCTGCTCCGGCTTCTCGTCCGGCGGCCGCGTGAACATGTAAGGCGTGTGGCACGTGCCGACCGCTGCGACAATCTCACCCATTGCTGTCTCCCCTGGCCTGGCGGGCCTGGCGGGCCTGGCAGGTCTGGCAGGTAAAGACCTTTGCGGTTCTTCCCCGCCCGACCCGCCTGGCCTGCGCGACCTGCCCGGCTCACTCCGGCCCGCCCGGCCTTCTCCGACAGTCTAGATCCAGTTCACGCGAGCGCTCCCGCAATCCGCGGGTAGACCTTCCGCGCGTTGCCCTCGAAAATGCTGCGCTTCGCGGCGGCGTCGATCGACGTCAACGCGTCGATGTAGCGCTTCGTGTCGTCGAAGTAATGGCCCGTCTCGGGGTCGATGCCGCGCACGGCGCCGACCATCTCCGACCCGAAGAGGATGTTGTCCACCGGCACGACGCGCGCGAGCAGATCGATGCCCGCCTGGTGGTACACGCATGTGTCGAAGAACACGTTGTCGCGAATCAGCTCGCCGAGCGGCG
>QHWK01000007.1 GCA_003223775.1 Acidobacteriota bacterium | reverse complement strand
GCCGAGCACCTGGCGCGCGCGCGCCTCGGAGCGCACCCACGCGACGATCGTGTGGCCGTCGAGGCGCAGCCGCGGAATCAGCGCGCGGCCGATGAAGCCGGTGCCGCCCGTGACGAGAATACGCATGGCGTTCCCTCGCTCGAGAATTCAGACGCGGCGCGCTGCCGGTTCGGTGCACGCGCGCGCTGGAATCATCCGCCGTAGTCTGCCCCGGCGGCGACTTTTTTTGTGGCGCCGCACACCATCGTTCGCGGTGCTACACTGGTCGTCTCCAACAGCTCGATTTTTCCGCGCGCGCCGACGCGCAGTCGTCTCTCGCGCTGACGCCCGCGTCGCTCGCGCAGGCGATCGCGGACGGCGAGAGCCAGCCGCCGCGCGGCCTTCCCGTCGTTGCCGCGCGCATCGAGCGATGGGTGAGCGGAGGCGGCGCGCCGGAAAAGATCGGCAAGATGACGACCGACTATGCGCTGATGCCGTACGACGTCTACCTGCTGACGCCGTTCGTGCGCGCCGCGAGCACCGCTGCCGACGCGAAGCGCCGATCGATGGCCGCGCCGGCGATGACGCCGGACGGCGTGAACGCCGACGGCGTTGTCGTGTCGGTCGTGCCCGGCCCTGGCGCCAACGCGCGATCGATCGCCGGCGTCACGCTGAAGCGCGGCGACGCGGTGATCCGTCCCGTGAAGAGCGCGGTGCAGCCGCCGGCGGCGGACGGCCGCGTATCGGGCGCGTTCTATTTTCGCCTCGAGGACTTCAGCCCGCTGCCGGTGACGCTGGTGTGCGAAGGCGGCGCGGCGCCGTTCTCGCTCGCGCTCGACGCCGACGACTTCGCCGCGGCGCGCGGGGCGATCGACGTCAGCGCAGGCCCGGCGGCCTACCTCGCGAAGCTGCGCGCGATCAACGACGCGAACACGAAGGCCGCGCAGGCGCTGGCCGAGCGCGACGCGGCGCAGCGCGTGGAGGACGACGCCACGCTCTTCGTCAAGTCGTCGGACTACTCGGTCGTCGAGTCGAACAACGCGTTCACGAAGTTCCGCTGGCAGGCGACGATCGTCAACAGCGCGCCGCGGCGGCGGGTCTTCGACCTCACCGCGAAGTTCGTCGACGCGGCCGGCGCGACGATCGTCACACGGGTCGTGCCAACCGAGATCGTCAACGCGCAGTCGGAGACCGAGGTCAAGGGCGAGGCGCAGATCGAAGCGGCGAAAGCCCGCACTGTCGCGCGGCTCACCGTCGTCGCCGCGCGCAAGGGGATGTAAGCCGCGACGCAAACGTAAGACGCCCCTCGAAAACGGCGCGGCGCCGCCGCGCCGCGGCGGTGAAGCGACGGACAGTCGATGACAAGGCCGTCCACCACCGATCACTTTCGTCCTGGCAGTGTGCTTGCTCCCGCTGCCGCCAGCCTGCCGTTCCGAAACGCCTCCCCAGCGTTTTCGTGTCGTGCGCTACCCGCGCTGCGATCGGGAAGGATTGCGTGCTATGTCGAAGACCCATCTCCAGGGAGACGACGTCCGGTATCTCGCGCTCGTCGGACGGCAGCTGTTCTCGGTCATCTTCATCATCGCCTCGGCCGGCCACTTCACCCCGGGAACCATCGCGCAGGCGGCGGAACACGGCGTCCCGATGGCGGGGCTGCTGGTACCGGTTTCCGGCTTGATCGCGCTGGCGGGCGGGCTGAGCGTGCTCTTCGGCTACCGGGCGCGGGTCGGGGGCGCGCTGCTCGCCGTGTTCCTCGTCCCCGTCACGTTCACGATGCACAACTTCTGGGCAGCGCCCGACGCCTCGACCTTCCGGCTCGAGCTGCTGCTCTTCCTGCGCAATATCGTCCTGCTCGGCTGCGCGGTGCTCGTGACGAAGACCGGGGCCGGGTCGCTGAGCCTGGATGCCGCGATGGAGAGCCGCCCGCTCGAAGCCGACAGCGCGGCGTAAGCGCGCCGGGCGGGGCCGCCGCGGCGACGCCGCGAACCGACATGCCGCCGGTTCCGTCCTCTAGTACGCGCGGAATGCGCGGAGGGCAGACCGATGAGCAGCAAGGTCGCGGCGGCGGTCCTCGGTGCGGCGCTCGCGGCGGCAGCGGCGGTGGGGGCGGTGCAGAAGGCGCAGACTTCGGATGCGCTAGAGCGTCCGTTCGAGTCGAACGGCCGCATCCGCATGAATCTCTCGGCCGGCGACTACCGCATCGTCGGCGGGCCGGCGGATCGAATCCGCGTCGAGTGGAGCGTGCGCGACGCGGCGAAGCTGCCGCGCGTCCGCATCGGCGCGGACGTGCGCGGCACGGAGGCCGCGCTCTCCACCGACAGCCCCGGCAACAGCGGGTTCAAGGCGGTCGTCCACGTCCCGGCCCAGGCGGATCTCTACGTCCGGCTGACGGCCGGCGATCTCCGCGTCGAGAGCATCCGCGGCAACAAGGACATCGAGCTCCATGCCGGCGATGTGGACATCGACGTCGGCCGGGCGGACGACTATCAGCACGTCGACGCGTCGGTATGGGCCGGCGATCTGACGGCGGCGCCGTTCAACGTGTACAAGGGCGGACTGTTCCGGTCGTTCGACTGGAGCGGCAAGGGCCCGTATCGGCTGCACGCGCACCTGAAGGCGGGCGATCTGCGGCTGTTCTCGAAGTCGGCCGAGGAGTAGCTCGCGCGAGCCACAATTTGTTCGATCCCTAATTGAGGCCGCATTCGTTGCACGCATCGCGGCGCGCTCGGCGACGAGCTCCTGCCGGCGGGCGATCCGGCCCGGCAGCGCCATGTCGCGAATCGGCTCGGCGTGCACCTCGACGCCGCGCGGCGCGCGTCCGCCCGCGTTTCAAGCAGTAAAGTCGATCCAAACCGTCGGTTCCAGCGCTAGACTCGCGGCGCAAGGAGCGGATCATGCGGAAGCTCTCGATTGCGCCCGTATTGCTCGTCGTCTGTCTCGCGATCGTGTTCGCCGCGGCGTGCGGAGGATCGCAGCGCGGCGGCGGCGCCGCCGGCCCCGCGGCGGACGCGTTCGTGCCCGGACTCGGCGAGTTGATGAGCCTGCAGCAGATGCGCCACGTCAAGCTCTGGTTCGCGGGACAGGCGGCCAACTGGGAGCTGGCAGATTACGAGGTCGACGAGCTCGGCGAAGGATTCGACGACATCGTCAAGTTCCATCCGACGCACAAGGATTCGCCCGTCGCGCCGCGCGACGCCATCCCTCGAATGGTGACGCAGCCGCTCGCCGACGTCCGCGCGGCGGTCGGCCGAAAAGATGCCGAGGCGTTCGTGCGCGCATACGACGCGCTCACCGCGGCGTGCAACAGCTGTCATCAGGCGACGAACTTCGCGTTCAATCGCGTGCAGCGACCCGAATCGAATCCGTACCCGAGCCAGGCGTTCGCCGTCGCGCGGCCGTGAGGAGTGCGAGGCGGCGGGCGTCACGTTTGGAGGCGGGCGATCGTGAAATCGATAGGATTTTCCTCGTCGCCGCAGTGATCGAACTGGAATCCGACCACGCGAGCCGGACCAGAGCCAACGCTCCCCTATCGCGTCTTTCGCCTCGGCCGGACGCCGTCGAAACTGGAGGCATCGGCCGGGTCACCGCGCCCCACGTACCGTGGATAACGCGGGTATTCGCAGCGCACTGAGCGGCCAGCGGATTGGTGTCCCGCTATTCCAAAAGGAGGATCTCGACGACCTCGCCGTCGGCCAACGCGTAGGTTCCGCGCTGAGCGACCCAGGGAAGACGGGCATGCCGGTCTTGCGGGAGTAGGCGATGTTGAAGAGCGCCAACCAGCGGGCAGCGTCGCCCTTGCCCGATTGAACGCGACCGGAAAGACACATCGCCACCGTACCGCCTCTGAATCACCGTCGAATCGATCTATGTCAGTAACGACGATGACGACGATCGGCCCGCGCTATCGGCCGCTCTCAGTTCGCCGGATGTCCGAAGCGACACCCCGTCCGCAGGAGCAGAAGTTCGACGTCTCTGGACGACGTGCTATGAGCCAGCTCGCTCCTGTGCAGCAACGCGTTCCTGATCACCTCCAGCACTGCCGATGTCGGCGTGCCGGTTTGTGGAATCGCACCGGCCGCCGTCGTGTTGCGCTTCGAGTTTCAGCATGTTGATCGCGCCGCCCTCGCCAAACCGGTTGGCTGACGTGTTCACGTCGTCGAGCGCGTAATTGAACCGCCACTCGCGCGAGACGACTTTGTCCGCGTACTCGCGGAGATGGATGAAATACGCGAGATAGCTGAATGTCTGGGGCACGGCGGCCGGCAGCCTGGTCACCGTGCCCGCAATCATGCGGCAGAAGAACGCCAACCGCGATGGACGCGCCACGTACCATCGTAGAATCAGCAGCATCTGCACCAGCATGAACGGTCGCCACCTGCCGAGCGGTTTCTGCAGCCACGTGCGTCCCGGCACCGACCGCCACGCGTCAACGTTTGCGAGCCAGCGTTCGCCGATCGCGTCGAGCGTGTACAAACGGTTGAACAACGTACGGTAGCCGTCGATCAGCTCATCGTAGCGCATGCAGACCGGCTCGATGTTCGTGAACGATAGCGTGTTGTTGCCCTGCGCGGGACTCCGGAGCCGGAAAGCCCGTTCGAGCCGCTCGTACAACGGCGTTCGCGGAATGGCCTGCAGCAATCCGAGCATCACGATCGGGATGCCCGCTTCCTGCAGGAATGCGTACTGATCCTCAAAGATCGCCGCATCGTCGCTGTCGAACCCGATGATCATGCCGGCCACCGTCACCATGCCGTAGCTCTGGATCGTCTTCACCGTTGAGACCAGATCGGTGGCGACATTCTGCATCTTCAACGTCTCTCGCAGCCCGGCTTTTCGTGGCGTTTCCACACCCAGAAACATCTCGGTAATGTT
>QHWK01000006.1 GCA_003223775.1 Acidobacteriota bacterium | reverse complement strand
CGAACACGTTCAGCCGATAGTAGAGATCCTCGCGCAGCTACCCCGCGTTCACCGCTTCGACCGGATCGATGTTCGTGGCGGCAATCACCCGCACGTCCACCGACTGCTCGACGCGGCCGCCGAGGCGGCGGAACTTCCGCTCCTGGAGCACGCGCAGCAGCTTCACCTGCGTCGCCGGCGTCATCTCGCCGATCTCGTCGAGGAACAGCGTGCCGCGATCCGCGAGCTCGAAGCAGCCCTGCCGCCGATCCGCCGCGCCGGTGAACGCGCCCTTCTCGTGACCGAAGATCTCGCTCTCGAGCAGCGTCTCGGGAATCGCCGCGCAGTTGATCGCGATGAAGGGGAACGTCGCGCGCGGGCTGAGCTGGTGGATCGTCTGGGCGACGAGCTCCTTGCCCGTTCCCGATTCGCCCGTGATCAGCACCGACGCGCCCGTCGGCGCCGCCTGCTCGACGACCTGGTAGATCTTCCGCATCTCGGCACTGTTGCCGATGAGCGATCCGAACGTGCCGTGCTCGCGCAGCTGTCGCCGCAGCGTCTTTACCTCGCGCAGCGTCTCGAGCCGTTCGAGGATTTTGTCGAGCAGAATTTTCAGCCGCTGAATATCGACCGGCTTGGTGAGGTAGTCGTACGCGCCTTCCTTCATCGCCTCGACGGCGGTCTCGACGGTTCCCTGCGCGGTCAGCAGGAGCGTCGTCACGTCGGCGGCGCCCTGCAGCGGCAGCGCGCGCAGCAGCGCGAGCCCGTCCATGCGCGGCATCACCAGGTCGGTGATGACGATCGCGGGGCGGAAGGTCGTCACTTTCTCGAGCGCCTCTTCGCCGTCGCTCGCCGATTCGGCGATGAAGCCCCAGCTCTTGACGAGCTGTTCGAGCCCGATGCGCGCCGCCGGATCGTCCTCGACGATGAGGACGCGCTCGGAGACGACGCCTTTTGCTTCGCCTTCGACAATCGCGTCGCCGGCCGTGGGGGTCGCGTGTGTCATTTTTACATTCTGGGCTGCCAGCGCAGCGGGATGCAAGCGGAGCTTTTCGGCTGTGGTGGCTCTTCACCTCAGCTGCTGGCTGCAGATTTGCACCAGCAGCAGTCGACGGAGGGTGCTGCATGCGTGTGCTCACGGTTGTCGTGTTCGCGATCTCGGTTCTCGACGTGGGATGCGGTCGCGCGCAAACCGCGTCTCCAAACACTTTGACGACGCCCGCGGCGGACGCCGGGCGGACGGCGCCTGGCGCGGAGCGCGCGGAACCGGCCGGCGCGCGAGAGGGTGAACGCGCCGCCGTCGCGACGGCGGGCAAAGACAGCGCGTCGGTTCGCGAAGTGACGATTCCCGCGGGGACGCTGCTGCCGATCGTGCTCGACACGGCGATCGCGTCCGACACGAGCCGCCCCGAGCAGGCCGTCGCCGCGCATCTCTCGCGTGCGGTCGCCTTCCATGGTCAGACCGTGCTGCCCGCCGGCTCGCGCGTGACCGGCGTCGTCACCGACGCGACGCAGTCGGGGCGCGTGAAGGGGCGCGCGCACGTCGCGCTGCGGTTCGACACGCTGTCGCCGAGCGGCAGCAGCGAGCGGTACGAGATCAAGACGGCGTCGATCGGCCGCACGGCGGCGTCGACGAAGGAGAAGGACGCGCTCGAGATCGGCGCGCCTGCGGCCGGCGGCGCGATCATCGGCGCGATCGTCGGCGGCAAGAAGGGCGCGGCCGTCGGCGGGGCGATCGGCGGCGGCGCGGGCGCCGGCGTCGTGCTGTCGACGCGCGGCAAGGAAGTGCGGCTGCCGAAGGGCAGCGCGCTGTCGCTGAAGCTCGCGGCGCCGGTCACGGTTCGCGTGAAAGGATAGCGACATGGCTGATGGCTAAGGGCTCATGGCATATGGCAGGATGGTTCGTTGTCCGACCATCAGCCATCGTCCATCAGCCATCAGCCATCCGCCATCAGCCATCGCATTGTCGCCGTCCTCGAAGTCGTCCTCTGCTCCGACTTCGTCACACAGATCGCGATTGGCGGCACGCTGACGGCGCTCGGCGTGCGCTCGCACATCGGCACCCGCCTCAACGTCGCGTACGTCGTCGCGCTCTCGATCGGTGATGCGCTCCTGCTGGTGCTGCTGATCGTCGGGCTGCTCCTGGCGCACGGCGAGCGGCCGCGCGACGTGCTGTTTGGCAGGCGCCGCGTCGCCCCGGAAATCGTCCTCGGGCTGCCGCTCGCGTTCATGGCGCTGCTGCTCGCGGGCGCCGTGATTCTCACGATCCGCAGCGTGGCGCCGACGCTCCACACCGTGCCGGAAAACCCGCTGCAGGATCTGCTGCGCTCGCCGCGCGACGCGTGGCTCTTCGCGCTCGTCGTGCTGGTAGCGGGCGGCCTGCGCGAGGAGATCCAGCGCGCGTTCCTGCTGCACCGGTTCGAGGTGTGGCTCGGCGGCCCGATCGTCGGGCTGACGGTGACCAGCGTCGGCTTCGGCGCCGGGCATCTGCTGCAGGGCGTCGACGCGTCGATCACGACCGGCCTGCTCGGCGCGTTCTGGGGCTATGTCTACCTGCGGCGCCGCTCGGCGGCCGCGCCGATCGTCAGCCATTCGGGATTCGATCTCGTGCAGGTCCTGCCTTATCTGCTTGGGCACAATTAAGAATTGAGAATTAAGAATTTGGAATTCGTCGTCCCGCTGTCACGCAGCCTGGCATCGTGGCAGCCGTGATCACGAATTCTTACTTCCAAATTCTTAATTCTTAATTCGTCATCGACTCGGCAGATACACGTCGATGACGTCTCCGCGGCGGCGGAGGCCGCCGAGCCATTCCTCCTGCGCGGCGGCGCGCCGATCGCCGGCGGCCGCGAATCGCTGATCGAGGTACGCACGGATGCGCAGATCCTGCCGCAGCGTCTCGCGCAGGTGCTTCTCGTCGATTCCCGATCGCACGAGCGCGGCGGCGAACGCCTCGTCGGAATCGAACCGCGCGCGCACGCGCCGCACCTCCGCATCGACGGCGTCGGCAGTCGGCTCGGGCGGCGCGTAGCGCTCGACTTCGGCGAGCACGAGCTCGCGATCGATCAGCTTCGAGAGCAGATCGCGCGTCGGATCGGCGCCGGTCGGCGGCGCGACGAGCCGCAGGTCGCGCGCCGCGATTACGTCGGTCAGCGTAATCAGCTGCCCGCCGACCACAGCCAGCACCCGATCGATGACCTCGGCACGCGCGACGCCGACGCCGCACACCACCGCTGCCGCGAGTACCGCGACGATGCTCTTCCCTCTATGTCCTTTGTTCACCTCTGTGTCCTTGTCTAGAACGCCTGCCCGAACGAAACGAACCATGCTGTGAGCCCTTCGCCTGGCTGACGATTGACCTTGAACCCGATGTCGAGACGGATCGGGCCGAACGGCGACTTGTAGCGCACGCCGCCGCCGACGGCGCTCCGCAGCTCGCCGAGATCGATGTCGGTGACGCGCGCGAAGACGTTGCCGGTGTCGAAGAAGCCGACGACGCCGAGGCCGCCCGAGACCGGCGCGCGCAGCTCCGCGTTCACGATCACGAGGCCGTTGCCGCCGATCGGCAGGAGGTCCTCGTTGAGCGTGTCGTTCGGCAGCGCCGGGATGTGCCGCGTGCCGACGCGGTCCAGCGCGAAGCCGCGAATCGTCGTATCGCCACCGGCATAGAAGCGCTCGCTCTGGGGCAGATCCGTGATCACGACGCCCGGAATGATCGCGCCGTTCTCGTCGGTCGCCTCGTGCGGGAACCCGTCGGCCAGCCCGAAGCGCGCGCTCGTCGCGAACACGACGCGGTTCGTGTGCGGCACCGTGCGGAACGCCTGTGCCGTGAAGAACGATTTGACGAAGCCGATCTGCGACCCGATCGCGCGTCCGGCGAGCTGGCTGTTCGCGCTCAGGTACGCGCCCGACGCCGGATCGACCGGGTCGCTGCGCGTGTCGCGAATCACGGCCGCGGAGAACGACGACAGGCGCACGCGCGGGAAGATCCGGTCGATGGCGAGCAGGTCCTCGGGCTGCAGGCCCTGGTCGAACACCTCGGTGCGCTGAATCTGGTAGCTCACCTGCGCGCTGACCGCCTGCGTGATGCGCCGCGCGATCTGGGCGCTCAGCGAGCGCCGCGAGAAGTTGAAGCTCGATCGCGTCTGCTGCTCGAACGTCGCGTTCACGAAGGCGTCGGCCGCGGTGTCGAAGACGCGCGGCTCACGGAAGGTCCCGACGACGCTGTACTCCGTGAACGCGGGCAGCGTGTCGTGCGGCGGATGCTCGGCGATGCTCGAGAAGAAGT
>QHWK01000005.1 GCA_003223775.1 Acidobacteriota bacterium | reverse complement strand
AGAACGTCAGCGACTGCAGATCGGGAATCGGATGATCGTGCGCCGAGCCGAATTCGCCGACCCAGCGGACGACGTCGTGCGCGCCGGCGGGGCCGGACAGATCGATGTTCCACCCGAAGGGATAAGTCTCGTCGGGGATGTGAAGGAACTGCAGACCTGCGGAGATCTCGACGTTTGGCGTGCGCGTCGCTTGCGCCGCGGCTGGCGATGCCGCGCCGGCGAGCGCGAGCGCGAGAACGGAGCAGCCGAGCGCGTGGGCCGATCGTTTCACACCTACACCTCCGCGCTCCGCTCGTGCACGCTCCACGCCGGCCTGCGGTCAGGCGCGTCTGCGGCGCGTCACGTCAGCCGTTGTTGACGAACGGCGCATGTCCGGCGGTCTCAGGCGATGAGGCGTCGAAGGATCCGCCGACGGCGATTTTCGTCGCGTCGGGCGCTAGCCTCTTCCGCGAATCCGCCCGGCGGCCGGCGCACCGCCTCAGGGCGCACGGAGAAGGCGCCCTATTTCTGCAGCCATTGATACTGGCGGAGGCAAAGGCCGCGCAGCCGCCTCTGCCGTGACACGGCGACATCCTTGCAGTGCAGCCGGCGGGAGGTTTGCTGATGACGCCGTCCGGCCTGAAATGGCAACGACTTGCGGGGTTGACGATCGCCATGTGTCTGGCCGCGGGCATCAGCCGCGCACAGCTGTTCAGGCCGTTCACCGACCACTCGCGCGCGCTGCTCGAAGGCAACTGGCAGTCCTGCCGTGAAGGCGACGGGCAGTACGGT
Source organism: Acidobacteriota bacterium (assembly GCA_003223775.1). GTDB lineage: Bacteria > Acidobacteriota > Vicinamibacteria > Vicinamibacterales > CAVVIG01 > QHWK01. Next base: position 5,872 of record QHWK01000005.1, on the reverse strand, counting down.
GAGCGCGTCTACGACGGGAAGTGGCCCGGCCTGCCGGCCTTCGAGGTCCACATGGGCCCGTACCACGACTTCGCGCTCTTCCGCGGCATCCAGGATGAGCACCGCGATCACTCGGCGCCCGAGAACCTTCTGCGGCCGCACACGCTCGAGGTGCAGGGCAACGTGGCGAAGCACAGTTGGGACGTCGACGGCCTGCACCTGGAAGTCGTCCTCGCCGGAGGGTCGCGCGAGGACTGCGAGAGCTGCTCGTTGCCGACGCCCCGTCTGCCGTCAGGAAACGGCGGAAACGGGCGATTTTCGGCCAATTCGCGTTGATTCTCCCTCCGAAGTGGGCTATACTTCAAGGACTGCTGCTACCACATTCACCCTTCCAAGCGCGCTTCTTTCAGGGGGAACCGTGACATTTGAAGTCGGCGACAAGGTCATTTACCCGAACCATGGACTCGGGATCGTCGAAACCATCGAAGACAAAACCATCCTCGGTACCACCTGCGGGTTCTACCACCTCCGGATCGTCGCCAACGACACCACCGTGCTCGTGCCGGTGAGCAACGTCGACGGCGTCGGGCTTCGCCGCGCGATCAGCGACGAGGAAGTCGAACGGCTCTTCGGCCTGCTCGGGGACGGCAAGATCGACAACCACCAGAACTGGAAGGGCCGCTTCAAGGACAACTCGGACAAGATGCGGAGCGGGTCGATTTACGAAGTGGCCGATGTGCTCAAGAGTCTCACGTTCCTCGCGAAGTCGAAGAGCCTCTCGTTCCGCGAGAAGCGGATGCTCGACCGCGCGAAGTTCCTGATCATCTCCGAAGTGTCGGAGGTGATGCGCGAGACGGCGGCGTCGATCGAAGGACGCGTCGATCGCGCGCTCGAGCGCTGCTTCATGGCGAAGGCGCGCACGACCGCGCGCGCCGCGGCGCCGGCCAAGGTAGTGGCGAAGGCGGCGCCGCGCGCCGTCGCGCCCGCGGCGCCCGCGCGCCGCGCCGCGCGCGCATCCTAGCCGCGCCGCACGCGATCCCCGCGCACGTTCGAAGCCCGCCGGTCCGCAAGGGTCGGCGGGCTTTTCGTTTATGATCCGCCGCGTTGATCCTCGCCGCCCTGCGATCCGTCCTCACCTACGTCGCCGTTTCCCTATACGTGCTGATCGTCGCGCCGCCGGCGATGGTCGTCGCGGCGCTCTCGGGCGCCAAGGCGCACCTCTACGTGCTCGGCCACATCGGCGTGCGGCTCGGGCTCACGCTGACCGGCGTCCGCTTTCGCGTCGCGGGCCGCGAGCATGTGCCGCGCGATCGCGCCGCCGTCTACTGCTCGAACCATCAGAGCAACGTCGATCCGCCGGTGCTCTTCCACGCGGTGCATCCGCGGATGCACATTCTCTACAAAGCGGAGATCGAATCGATCCCCGTGCTCGCGCGCGCGTTCCGCTACGGCGGCTTCATCCCGGTCGATCGCCGCAACAAGGAAGCGGCGCTGCGATCGATCGAAGCGGGCGCCACGTCGCTGCGCGCGGGAAATTCGTTTCTCATTTTTCCGGAAGGGACGCGGAGCCGCACCGCCGAGCTGCTGCCGTTCAAGAAAGGCGGCTTCATCATGGCGATCAAGGCGGCGGCGCCGATCGTGCCCGTCGCGGTGCAGGGCGGCCGCGATTCGATGCGCCGCGGCAGCTGGATCATCCGTCCCGTGACGGTGAGCATCCGCATCGGCGCGCCCGTCGAATCGGCGGGCTTCACCGTCGATCGCCGCAACGTGCTGATCGCGCAGGTCCGCGGCCGGATTGCCGCGCTCCTCGCCGAGGGGCCGGTATAGACTGGCGGCATGAAGGGGCGGTGGACGCCGCTCGTCGCAGTCTTCTCGGCCGCCGCCGCCTACGTCGCGTCCGGCGCCCAGCCACCGCCGGCGCCGCAGCCGCCGACCTTCCGCACCGAAGCCAACTACGTCCGCGTCGACGCCTATCCGACGAAGGACGGCGCACCGATCGCCGATCTCACGCAGCCCGACTTCGAGGTGCTCGAGAACGGCGTGCCGCAGCGGATCGAGCAGTTCGAACGCGTCGCCATCCGCGGGAACCTGCCCCAGGATCTCCGCGCCGAGCCGAAGACCGTGCGCGAGTCGCTCGCGATGGCGGCCAACCCCCGCGCGCGCCTCTTCGTCGTCTTTCTCGACACGTATCACGTGGACGTCGGCGCGTCGCACAACATCCGCAAACCGCTCATGGACGCGCTCGATCGGCTCATCGGCCAGGACGATCTCGTTGCGGTGATGACGCCGCAGATGCCGGCGTCGGGGATCGCGTTCGCGCGCAGGACGACGACGATCGAAGGCTTTCTGGCGCGCCACTGGGACTGGGGCGACCGCGATCGCACGACGGTGCGCGATCCCGAAGACGAGGCCTATGGCGTCTGTTATCCCAACGAGCCTCCCGGTTCGGAGTGCACGGATCAGAACGGCATCGCGGCGGAGATGATCGACCGGCGGCACGAGAAGATCACGATCGACGCGATTCAGGATCTCGTTCGTTACCTGCGTGGGCTGCGTGAAGAGCGCAAGGCGGTGCTCGCGATTTCGAACGGCTGGCTCCTCTATCGACCCGATCAACGGCTCGCGCGTCCGCTGGCGTGCCACGGGATTCCGGGCGTTCCCCCCGTCGGCTTCGACCCGAGGACCGGACGCCTCACGGGCAAAGACGTGTCCACGGCCGCTGCGCCGCGCGGCACGTGCGACCAGGATCGTATGTCGCTCTCGAACCTCGACGACGACCAGAAATTCCGCGACGTGCTCGGCGAGGCGAACCGCGCGAACGTCTCGTTCTACCCGGTTGATCCGCGCGGGCTGACGTCGTTCGACACGCCGCTGGTGCGGCAGGACGTGTCCGGGCCGCCGCCGCCGATGGTCCCGCCCTCGGTCGACAGCCGGATGCTCGCAGGGCGCCTGAACTCGCTGCGCACGCTCGCCGAAGCCACCGACGGCCTCGCGATCGTCGATTCCAACAACCTCGCCGGCGGTATGAAGCGCATCGTCGACGACCTGAGCTCGTACTACCTGCTCGGGTACTACTCGAACGCGAAGCTCGACGGAAAATTCCACGCGATCACGGTGCGCGTGAAGCGGCCCGGCGTCCAGGTGCGCGCGCGTCGCGGGTATCTCGCCGCGACGCCGGCGGCGATGACGGCGGCCGCGCGCGCGGGGGCGGCGCCGGCCGCGGATCCCGCCGCCGCGGCGAAGGCGGCGGCGGCACACGCGATCGACGCGGTCGTCGCGCCGCTCGCCGGCTACACGCGCGACGTGCCGCTGCGCCTGCAGCTGGCCGCCGGATGGCCGGCGGGCGGCGGCGGCGGCCGGCCGCCGACGATCTGGGTCGTCGGCGAGATCGGCGGCGTCGCGACGATTGGGGACGCGTGGGCCGATGGGTTCGACGCCACCGCCACGCTGACGACGCCGGCGGGCGCGGACGTGGCGAGCGGTCGCGCGACGGTGGCGCGCGGCGGACGGACGTTCCGGATCGCGCTGGCGCCGCCGACGGCGATCGAGCCGGGCGAGCTCGTGCTGCGCGTGTCGGCGCGCGCGGGCGCCGCGTCGATCCCGTCGCGCGAATCGGCGCGCGTGACAATCCCGGCGCCGCCCGAGGCCACCGGCGCGCTGTTCGTGCGCCGCGGGCCGGCGACCGGCAACAAAGAGGCGCCGACGGCGGACGTGCGATTCCGGCGGAGCGAGCAGCTGCGGGTCGAGATTCCGGCGGCGTCCGGCGATCCGCCAACGGCGCGGTTGCTCGATCGATCGGGCAATCCGCTGAACGTGCCGGTGGCGGCCGCGCGCCGCAACGACCCGGACGGATCGCAGTGGGTCACCGCGCAGCTCGCGCTCGCGCCGCTCGCGCCCGGCGACTACGTGATCGAGATCGCGACGGGCGATCGCCGATCGATTAGCGCCTTCCGCGTCGTGCCGTAAAGGCGCGCGTCATGGCTGATGGCTGATGGCTGATGGCTGATGGCAGTCCTTCCATCGACCATAGCCATCAGCCATCCAGCCATCAGCCATGACGGAGTGCTGTTCTCATGACCCGCCGGTGTCGAATGTGAGCGTCCAGGGCTTCAGCGGCTGAGCGTCGGTGCCCATGATCCCTTCGGTCAAGTCGATCTTCACCGTCCGGAAGCGCTCGAGCGGCTTCGCGAACCGGATTTCGACGACGCGGTTGGCGGCGGAGTACTGCGTGGTGAACTCGAGGGGCGGCGCAGGGGCGGCGGGCGCGGCGCCTTGCGGCACGGCGTAACCGACGCGGACGCGGTTCTTCAACGTGGACGCGTCGAGATCGCGCGACACCTGGATCCGCACGATGGTGCCGACCGACACCTCGGTCTCGTCCTGCGTCGGCGCGCTGAAGACCACCTCCGGCGGCGGACCCGCGGGCACGCGAATCGGCTCCTCCTCGGCGACGGTCTCGGTCGGCGGCTTCGCGAGCGCGAGGCTGCCGGCTTCGGCGTCGATCCATAACAAGCCGCGCGCCTGCTGAACGGTCCCGCGAAGCGTCAGCCAGCGGCTCGTGTCGATGCGCGCGTCGAGCCCGAGCTCCAGATCCTTGCCGCTCGCGTCCTTCATCTTCGGCCGCAGGTTGATCACCCAGATCGCGGCGTCGGCCGACCGAAGCACGAAGTCGTACCGGCTCTTGCCGGGCGCGTCGGGAAGATCGCCGAGCAGGTTGCGGCCGGAGTACTGGCCGGTGACGGCGACCTTCTGATCGACGAAGCGGGACGGCTGCAGCACGATCGTCCGTGGCCACGGCGCTTCGGGATCCATCTTGAACGCGGCGCGCAGATCGTAGGTGCTCAGGCGGATGTCGTCCGGCTTCATCCGGCCGATGTCCCAGAACTCGCCGCGCACTTCATCGAGGCCGTCCGGCGCGTTGCCCTTGAACACCAGATGGACCGAATGCTCGGCATCGTCGGACACGCGGAGCTGATCCTTCTCGAGGCCGACCTTGCCGACGATCACGATCGGACGTCCGTGGTAGTAGCCGGGAAAAGCGAGGAGCGTCGCGAGATTCGTCGCGCGCCGCGTCAGCGGCTGGGAGAACGCAAAGGAGGCAAAGAACGCAAAGAAGGCAAAGAACGCGCAGACGGCACGGAACGCAAGCACCGTGCGCGACGCCCGGAGCACTGCGCTTCTCTGCGGTGTTCGCGGTTTCTGCCGTCTTTGCGGCCTCTGCATGCTCACATCACCTTCTTCTGAGCGTTGCGAGCCAGGATCGCTGCCAGCCCGGCGAACAGCAGCGCGCCGGCGACGTAGCCGGTCGTGCCTTCGTGCAGGAACGGCACCGCGTTGCCGATCGACTCGAATGAGCCGATCCGTCCCGAGCCGACGAGCACCGCATACAGGATGCCGCACAACGAGCCGCCGGCGATGAGGCCGGAGCTGAAGAGCGTGCCGGCGCCGACCTCCGACTCTTCCCTCGCGCCGGTCTTGCGCTCGACGTACGCGCGCACGAGCCCGCCCGCGAAGATCGGCGCCGTCGTCGCGATCGGCAGGTACGAGCCGACGGCGAACGACAACGATCGGATGCCGCACAGCTCGAGCGTGACGGCGATGAACACGCCGACGAGCACGAGGCCCCACGGCAGGTTCTGGCTGAGCAGCCCCTTGATGATCGTCGCCATCAGCGTCGCCTGCGGCGCGGGCACGGCGGGCGTCCCGATGCCGAACACGCGATGCAGATAGAGCGTCGTCATGCCGATCACGAACGCGCTCGTGACGACGCCGATGATGAGCCCGATCTGCTGGTAAATCGGCGTCGCGCCGACCAGATACCCGGTCTTCAGGTCTTGAGACGTGCCGCCGGCGTTGGCGGCCGCGATGCAGACGACGGCGCCGACGCAGAGGG
>QHWK01000916.1 GCA_003223775.1 Acidobacteriota bacterium | reverse complement strand
CCGGATTCGAAAGTACAAAACTCGCGGCACTCGCCGCGGAAGAAACCAAAGGAGGCACACATGGCAGCAGTAGCAACGGAACTCAAGCTCCGCCCGCTGTACGACCGCATCGTCGTTCGGCGCAAGGAAGCGAAAGAGCAGATGCGCGGAGGGATCTACATCCCTGACACCGCCAAAGAGAAGCCGCAGGAAGCGGAAGTCGTCGCCGTCGGCGAAGGAAAGTTCGACGACAACGGCAAGCGGATCAAACTCGACGTGAAGAAGGGCGACACCGTTTTGATCGGCAAGTACTCCGGCACCGAGATCAAGCTCGATGACGTCGAGTACACGATTATTCGCGAGGACGAAGTGCTCGCGATCGTTGAAGGATGATCCGACTGTCATCCTGAGCCGCGAAGACGGCGAAGGATCTGGCGGGTGGGAGCGAAACCGCCGCCCAGATTCCTCGCGCTCTGCGGCGCTCGGAATGACAACGCGACTGTGAAACGAAATAAGGAGACACACCATGGCCAAACGAATTACCTACGGCGAAGAAGCACGCGCCGACGATCACGAAGGACGGCGTCACCGTCGCCAAAGAGATCGAACTGAAGGACGAGCTCGAGAACGCCGGTGCGCAGATGGTGCGCGAAGTCGCATCGAAGACTTCCGACACCGCCGGCGACGGCACCACCACCGCGACGGTTCTCGCGCAGGCGATTTATCGCGAAGGCATCAAGAACGTGACCGCCGGCGCGAATCCGATGGACCTCAAGAAGGGCATCGAAATGGCGGTGAAAGCGGCCGTCGAGTCGATCGACAAGCTCTCGAAGCCGGTCGAAGGAAAAGACATCGCGCACATCGGAACGATCTCCGCGAACAACGATGAAGAGATCGGAACGATCATCGCGCAGGCGATGGAGAAGGTCGGCAAAGACGGCGTGATCACCGTCGAAGAAGCGCGCGGACTCGACACGGTCCTCGAAGTCGTCGAGGGCATGCAGTTCGATCGCGGCTACCTCTCGCCGTACTTCGTCACCGATCCGGAGCGGATGGAAGCGGTCCTGGAAGACCCGTACATCCTCATCCACGAGAAGAAGATCTCGTCGATGAAGGACCTGCTGCCGCTTTTGGAGCAGGTGGCGCGGGCGGGCAAGCCGCTGCTCATCATCGCCGAGGAAGTTGAAGGCGAGGCGCTGGCCACTCTGGTGGTCAACAAGCTGCGCGGCACGCTGAACGCCGCCGCGGTCAAGGCGCCTGGCTTCGGCGATCGGCGCAAGGCCATGCTCGAGGACATCGCCACGCTGTCCGGCGGCCGGATGATCGCCGAGGACCTCGGCATCAAGCTGGAGACGGTGACCCTGAAGGATCTCGGCCGCGCCAAGCGGATCGTGATCGACAAGGACAACACCACCATCGTCGACGGCGCCGGAAAGAAGACCGACATCGAGGCTCGCGTGAAGCAGATCCGGGCGCAGA
>QHWK01000004.1 GCA_003223775.1 Acidobacteriota bacterium | reverse complement strand
TCGTTCGCGACGTTCGCGAGGTGCACGATCGCGTCGAACGCCGAGAGATCGACGTCGTCGATCCGGCGCACGTCGTGCTTCAGGACCGTGAGGCGCGGATTCGGCGCGAGGTGATTGCCGAACCACTGCGCGTCGAGCACCGTGACGTCGTGCGGCGTGCGGCTCAGGAGCGCGTCGGTCAGCTTGGTGCCCACGTAGCCGCAGCCGCCGGTGACGAGGACGCTCACAGCGCACCGCCGCCGTGCAGGTTCAGGAATTGATCCAGCCAGTAGTGAAGAATCAGCTGGTGGGCGCACTCGACCCAGCCGTACCGGTGCGCCGCGACGTAGAAGTTCAGATCGCCGAGCGAACGCGCCGGATTGTCGGGGCGCTTGCCGGACAAGGTCACGATGCGCGCCGACAGCGATCGCGCCACCTCGAGCGCGCGCACGACGTTCGGCGAGCTGCCGGAGCTGCTGATCGCGACGACGAGATCGCCCGGGCGCGCCAGCTGCCGGAGCGGCAGCGCGAAGATCTCCTCGAACGAGATGTCGTTGCCGATGGCGGTGAGCAGCGACGCGTCGTTGAACGCCATCGCGCTGAGGCCCGCGTTCTTGCACGCGTCGGCGGCGAAATGGCTCGCCATCATCGCGCTGGCGCCGTTGCCGATGAAGTGCATCCGGTGGCCCGCGTCCCGTCCCTCGCGCGCGAGCGCAATCCACCGGCCGAAGCCGTCGCTGACCTCGATCGGCGTCCCGTCGGCGAGCGTCACGGCGACGCCGCGGACGCAGGCCGACGCGGCGCCGACGTACTCCGCCCACGCTTCCAGGCTAGATGACGATTTTTCCAATCGTGAGGAACTCCTGCTCCGACGTCGGGCTCTCGTTGCCGCGGCGCTGCGCCACGGCGGCCGCGCCGACGCTGCCGGCCAGCGCGACGATGCGGATGGGGCAGCCGATGGCGGCGGCGAGGCTGCTGAGCGCGAAGTACGCGTCGCCGCAGCCGATCGTGTCGACGACGCTCGTGCTCAACGTCGGCAGCTCGAAGACGTCGTCGGCGCGGCGGACTATGACGCCGTGCTCGCCGTCGGTCACCGACAGCGCCCTCGGCTGCAGCATCGAGAACATGCGATCGACGATCGACGGCAGCGGCAGGCCCCGCTCGCGCAGGCAGAGCTCCGCTTCGGTGCGGTTGATGCTGTAGTAGTCGGCGCCGGCGTACTTCGTCGGGAGGTTGTAGCCGTAGTTCGACGAGTTCACCTGCACCATGGCGCTGACGAAGGCGCGGGCGCGGCCCGCAATGCGCGCGTTGATGTCGGACGCGTCGAGCAGACCGTGCCCGAAGTCGGCGACGAGGACGACGTCGTAGTCGTCGAAGTCCGGCAGCCGATCACGGTCGACACGCTGCAGGTCTGGACTCTTCGACTCGAACAGGCGGTAGCCGTTGTCGCGATCGACAAAGCGCGTCTTCACGATGAGATCGTCGGCCAGCCGCGTCACGGACACGTTCGGCGGCAGCGGCTCCGACAAGCCGTTGGTCACGCAGTGCACGTGCTCGACGAAGCCCGCGAGGTGCAGCGCGATCACGCCCGCGCCCCCGATCTGGCGGCTGCGCGCCGTCTCGAGCCCCGCGACGCATCGCGACTTGATCGAAAGGTTCGTGACGGTGACGTCCACCCACTCGTCGATGATCGTCTCGCCCAGCAGGCACACCCGAAGCTTCGCGGCCGCGGCGAGGAACCCCTTCAGATCGTCCAGCGCGAACCCGAGGCTCGACAGATCGCGGAACAGGACGCGGTCGTTGCGAAGCAGCGGATTGCCCTGCGCCGCCTCCGGCGAGGCGAGCAGGAAATGCGACAGCTTCGTCGACGAGAAGGTCTCGCCGGTCGTGAAATGGATCTGGCCGCCGTACGACTCGACGATCGCCTTCTCGCGAAAGATGTTGGCGCTCTTGTCGAGCACGAGGTTCGCGTACTCCGGGCCCTTGACGTAGACGTCCGGGTGCAGCGCCTCGATCGGCGTGACGGCCGACGGCTCGTCGATGATCGAGACGTAGTCGACGACCTGCAGCGCCGCCAGCTGCCGCGCGCGGTACTCCTGGCCGAACGACACCGAGCGCTTCTTCGTGATGTACGCGTCGGCGGTGATCGTCACGACCAGCAGATCGCCGAGCGAGCGCGCCTCGTCGAAGTGAATGAGGTGGCCCATGTGGACGAGATCGAACGCGCCGTGGCAGAGCACGATGCGCGCGCCGCGGTGCCGCTCGCGAATCGCGGGAAGCGCCGAGACCGGGACGATCTTGTGCTGCTGCCGGAACGGGGCGGGCGGCGAATCGATCATCGTTCGCTGACCCGCGCGGCCTCGGCGTCGGGGAGCGATGCCGATTCGAGCGTCCGGAGCAGCCGCAGCGTCCGCGCCACGTCGACGAAGTTCTTCACGCGGAACGCCTTGCTCTCGCCGTGTTTCCGCTCGATCAGATCCATCGGCACTTCCACGTAGGTCTTCGTGAGGCGCAGCCCCTTCACGAGCACCTCGGGCTGGAAGCCGTAGCCGGTCGACTCGATGCGCAGGCTCTTGAGCACCGCCGCGCGATGAATCTGCAGCCCGTTGTAGTAGTGAAGCCGCCGGCCGGTGATCAGGTTGAGGATCAGCGTGAACAGCTTCGAGATCGCCGTGCGCCGCCAGGTGCGCGATCGCGTCATGTGCCGCGTATAGCCGATGATCACGTCCGCGTCGCCGACGCGGCTGAAGAAATCCCGCAGCGTCTGCCAGCCCCACGCGTTGTCGCCGTGCACCATCACGATATGGTCGAGGGCGGCCTCCGCCACGCCGCGGCGGTACGCCGCGCCGAATCCGAGATTGCGCTCGTGGACGATCAGCCGCGCGCCGGGGAAGCGCGCGAGGTTCGACCGGACGAGCTCGCCGGTGCCGTCCGTGCTCCCGTCGTCGACGACGAGGATCTCGCGCGCGAGGTCGAGGCCCTCGAGCGCGCGCGTCACGTTCTCCAGCGTCTGCAGGATGTTGTCGCGCTCGCAATACGCCGGGATGACGACCGAAAGGGACCGCGGCTGTTTCACTGGCAGACGGGTATCGTATCACGGCGTCTGCGCGCCGGGCCCGACCGCGTAGATCCGGATCTGCGGGTTCTCGTAGATCAGCGTGAACGTCGACGGGTCGGCGCGCGCCCAGTCGTCCTCGATCGGAAAACCGCCGTCGTTGTGCGCGACGTAGTCGATCTCGTACGCCGAGAGCGCCGACACGAACAGCCGATCGACGCCCGAGGCGCGCAGGTTCGCGAGCCACGCCGCGCGATCGCCCTGCATCCGCTCGTAGCGCGGCCGCACGGCGTCCACGTGCCAGCGCGCCGGGCCGGCGATCGGCACGAGGACGCCGGACGGCGTCGCGAGCGCCGCCGCCGGCGGCGCATCGTCGCGGCGGCGCCGGTGCGCGCGGTCGTAGTCGTGAAAGCGCCAGTCGGCGTGTCGATCGATGTTCACGTAGACGACGCGGTTCGTGAGGTGATCGCCGGCGAGCGGATAGGGCAGGTTGTTGCCGGTGTACGCGATCGTCGCGCCGTGGATGTTCGCCGCGCTCCACTCCCAGGCGTCGATCGTCGTCGAGCGAATGAACGTGGGAGACACCGCGAGCAGCGCGCAGGGCCCCGGCGCGCACCATCGCTCCGCGCCGATCGTGGCCGCGGCGCATTCGATCGCCGCGATCGCGATGAGCGCCGGCCACGCGAGCGCGACTCCCCGCCGCCCCGTCGCGACGATGGCGTACGCGATCGATCCCGTCAGGAGCGCGAGCGCGGCGAAGGCGGCGAGGAACGCCCGCGAGACGATGCCCTGCAGCGAGAGCCAGCCACCCATGAAGTACGGCAGCGCGCGAGGAGCGCGATCGGCAGCATGAAGCGCGAGTCCACGTTGTCGGGGATCGCGAACCAGTAGAGCGGAATCATCACGAGCGGCGCAGCCAGCAGCAGCCATGCCTCGCGGCGCGGCCGCGCCGACGCCATCGCCCAGCCGCCGATGGCCGCGGACGGCAGCCAGAAGAGGATGAGCGGCGTGCCGAACGCGTGCGCGAGCATCACCGGCAGCAGCCGCGGATCGGTGGTGTGGAACAGGGAGTGGTTCATCGCGGCGTGCGTGTACGCGCCAGGGGCGAGCGTGACGCCCGCAATCGTGAGCGACGACGGGTAGATCGGGCTGCCGGCGACGATCCAGTTGCGGAGATACCACGGCGCGCCGAACGCGAGCAGGCCGGGCAGCGCCCAGAGCATCGCGCGCGAGCGCGTCGCGCGTCCCCCCCGCCACCTCATCCCGATCGCCGCCTGCGCGACGAGCACCGGCGCGTACACGAGGGACACATATTTCGTCCCCGCATAGAGTCCGACGACGACGCCCCACAACGCCCACTCCGCCGCGTCGTTCGATTCGATCGCGACGAAGCCGAGATACAGCGCCGTGAGGAGCATCGACCAGCAGACGAGATCGACGTCCGCGCCGACCGCCTGCTCGACGATCGGCCGCGAGAGAAGCGCGAACGCCGGCACGTAGGCGGCGTGCGCCGGCGGCGCGCCGAGCCGCCGCGCCAGCGCGTACAGCGCCGCCGCAATCAGCAGGTAGAACGGCAGCTGGCCGATCCGCGCCGCGAGGTCGCCGTGAAACGGCGCCATCAGCCAGAGGAAGAACAGCTCGCCGTTGGCCGGCGCGTACGCCTGCGCTTCGTCGCTGAAGGGCGTGGGAACGATCGACAGCCGGTGCTCCTGCAGCCAGCGCGCCGGAAACAACAGGTGGTAGCTCAGGCTGTCGTAGAGCGTCAGCGGCGACTGCACGAGGCCGACCGCCACGACGAACGCGAGCATCGCGCAGAGGACGATCGCGAGGTGCAGTGGCGGATCGGCGACCACCTGCGGCGCACGCGTCGCCGTCCGCAGACGTGTCGTCACCGCGACGCAGGCCGCCGCGAGGATCAGGTACGCGATCGGTCCGATGAGGCCGGTGACGCCGAGAAGAAACCCCGCGGCGACGATCAGCGCGAAGGCGATCGACGCGCCGCGGACGATCGCGTCCACGAGCCCGCGCCAGGGGAAGAGGCGCCGGACGATGCGCATCGCGGAGACGCCGACCGACGCGCCGAGCGCCCAAAAGACGACGTAGGCGGCGAGATCACGGAAGCCGATCGACCATCCGAGGAGAAGGCTCGTGAGCGCGCAGACGAGCGCCGCGCCCGCGCGCGCCCGCGCCGGGTGCGCCATGCGCGCCGCATCATAGCAGCCGGCGCGCGGACGACGATCAACGCAGAGCACGCGGATCACGCAGACAATTCGTTTCAAAGATGATTCTGCGGGTTCTGCGGGTTCTGCGTTATACGTCGTCACCGCGGCCCGGCCGGCCGATTTCGGTTGACCGGGGTCAAACAAGCGTTTTATACATCTGTTTGAGACCACTGACATGCGCAAACGGCTCGTCCCGCTGGTGATCCTGCTCCTCGTCGGCGCCGGCGTGTACGCCTACACGCGGATCCCGCCCGGGCCGCTGGTCCTCACCGGCATCGTCACCACCAACGACGTCATCGTCAGCCCGCAGATCGGCGGGCAGATCGCCGAGCTCTTCGTCAAGGAGGGCGACGCGGTCGCGCGCGATCAGCTGCTCGCCGTCCTCTCGCCCGAGGAGCTGAAGGCCGACACGGCGTACTTCCGCCAGAACGTCGAGGGGATGTCGTCGCAGGTGCGCGAGTCGGAGGCGGCGCTGCGCTTTCAGGAGCGGCAGATGACGGATCAGATCCGCCAGGCGGAGTCGACGCTCGCGGCCACCGAAGCGCAGGTGGACGCGGCCGCCGCCGATCTCGAGAACGCGCGGCTGCTGTACACGCGCACGGAGAACCTGTCGAAGCAGGGCGTCGTCTCGCCGCAGGAGCTCGATCAGGCGCGCACCGCGTCGACGTCGGCGCAAGCGAAGCTCGATGGCCTCAAGCGGCAGGTCGAGGCGCAGCGCGCGGCCGTCGCGCTCGCGCGATCGAACGCCGAGCAGGTCCAGTTGCGGCGCAGCCAGGTGCAGACGAGCGAGCACATGCAGGCCGCCGCGAGCGCGCAGCGCACGAAGGCCGACGTCCGGCTGAAGTACACCGAGATCCACGCGCCGATGGCCGGCGTCGTCGACGTCCGCGCCGTGCGCGTCGGCGAGGTCGTCGTTCCCGGCCAGCCGGTCGTGACGCTGATCAACCCCGACGATCTGTGGATTCGCGCCGACGTCGAGGAGAGCTACATCCCGAGAGTGAAGATCGGCGACAAGATGACCGTGCGTCTGCCATCGGGCGAGGAGCGCGAGGGGACGGTGTTCTACCGCGGCGCCGACGCGTCGTTCGCGACGCAGCGAGACGTGAGCCGCACCAAGCGCGACATCAAGACGTTCGAGATTCGGCTGCGCGTCGACAACCGCGATCGCGCGCTCGCCGTCGGCATGACGGCCTACGTGATGCTGCGCGTTGTGTGAAGAGAACCGTCATGGCTGATGGCTGATGGCTGATGGCTGATGGCTGATGGCTGGCGACCGGTGGACGATGGACGGGCGAAGCGCACATGGCGGCTATAGACGTTCGAGCGATCGTGAAGAAGTTCGGCGACTTCACCGCCGTGAACGGGATCACGTTCGCGGTCGAGGAAGGGGAGATCTTCGGGCTGCTCGGCCCGAACGGCGCCGGCAAGTCGACGCTCATCCGCATGCTCGTCACGCTGCTGCCGCCGACGGCCGGCACGGCGCTCGTCAACGGCTTCGACATCGTCCGCCAGGCCGACGGCGTACGGCAGTCGATCGGCGTCATCCCGCAGGCGATGACGAGCGACCTCGAGCTGAGCGTCGAGGAGAACCTGATCATCTTCGCGAAGCTGTACGGCGTGCCGCGGTCGAAGCGCGAACCGCTGATCGATGAGCTGCTCGAGGCGGTGGAGCTGACCAAGTGGCGCACGGCGCCCGTGAAGAACCTGTCGGGCGGCATGCGGCGCCGCGTGGAAATCGCGCGCGGCCTGGTGCACGAGCCGCGCATCTTCTTCCTCGACGAGCCGACGACCGGCCTCGATCCGGTGTCGCGCGTGGCGGTGTGGGAGATGCTCCAGCGGATCAAGTCGCAGCGGGATCTCACGATCCTCATCACGACCCACTACATGGACGAAGCCGACAAGCTGTGCGATCGGATCGCGATCGTCGATCACGGGGACCTGAAGGCGCTCGATTCGCCGCTGCGGCTGAAAGCGTCGATTCCCGGAAAGAACGTGATCGAGGCGAGCTTCGGCGCGATGCCGCCGACGTGGCTGCAGACCGTGGAGCGGCTGCCGCACGTCGAACAGGTGTCGGCTGAGGATCACATCTTCCGGATCTCGTCCGACAACGGGCCGGCGACGACGACGGCGCTGATGGAGACGGCGGCGCAGCACGGGGTGGCGGTGCAGTCGCTGTCGGTGCAGAGCACGACGCTCGACGACGTCTTCGTGCACTACGCCGGGCGCGCCCTGCGCGACGCGCTGCAGGAAGCCAATCCGATGGACCGGCAGGGGTTCATGGTGAGAAAACAGTAAACGATCGAAAGGGCCGGTATGGGACGCACGTGGGCCATCATCGAGCGAGAGCTGCGGCGGTTCCGGCGCAGCCCGGTGCTCATCGCGATGTCGATGACGTTTCCGATCGTGCAGCTGGTCGTCCTCGGCTACGCGTTCGGCGGCAACGTCAAGCACCTCAAGGTCGCGATCGTCGATCAGGATCACGGCGTGCCGGCGGTGAAGGTGCGCGAGCTCGCTCCGGCGCAGCCCGGTGCTCATCGCGATGTCGATGACGTTTCCGATCGTGCAGCTGGTCGTCCTCGGCTACGCGTTCGGCGGCAACGTCAAGCACCTCAAGGTCGCGATCGTCGATCAGGATCACGGCGTGCCGGCGGTGAAGGTGCGCGAGCTCGCGTCGGCGCTCTCCTCGGGCGCGCGGACGATCGACGTCGTCGAGGTGTACCCGTACGTGCCGTACATCCAGTACCTGCTGCCGGGCTCCGTCGTGATGTCGATCTTCATGATGGTGATGATCGGCGGCGGCATCATCTACATCGACGACAAGGCGCGCGGGCTGCACGAGGGCTATCTCGTGACGCCGATCAAGAAGTTCGAGCTCATCGCCGGCTTCAACATCTCGGGGACGATCAAGGCGGTGATCGCCGGCATGTTCCTGATCCTGGTCGGCTCGGTGATTGCCGGCGTCCCCAACCCGTTCGAGCCGCTGCGGCTGCTGCGGCTGTTCGTCGTGGTCGTCGTCACCGCGTTCGCGCTCATCAGCCTCATGTTCCTGCTGATGGTGCGCGTCAGCGATCCGCTGCTGCCGCGCGCGGTGTTCGGCATCCTGAACACGGTGCTCTACTTCCCGAGCGGCGCGGTGTACCCGCAGCAGGGGTTTCCCGGATGGATGCAGGTGATCGCCGTCGCCGATCCGTTCACCTACGCGGTGCACGCGTTCAAATGCCTGCTGTTGAAAGATACGGGGTTCGCCGCGATCACCGGCGATCTCACGTTCCTCATGCTGTTCGCCGGCGTCGCGATGACCGCGGCGACGTTGCTGTTCAAGCGGACGCTGTGAAGAAGCATTCGGCGGCGCGCGCGTCGGACCTCGAGACGCGCGAGCGGCTGCTGGCGGCGGCCGAGCGGCTGTTCGCCGATCGCGGCTTCAAGAAGGTGACGGTGCGCGACATCTGCCGCGAGGCGCGCGCGAACGTCGCTGCGGTGAACTACCACTTCGGCGACAAGCTCGGGCTGTACCGCGAGGTGATGCAGATCGGCATCGACGCGATCCGCGCGACGACCGACGCCGGGCGCAAGGCGGGCGAGCGGCAGCCGCCCGAGGAGCAGCTGCGGCGCTACGTCGTCGTCTGGATGACGCGGCTGCTGACGCCGGGCCACGAGACGATTCACCGGCTGATGCAGCGGGAGCTGCAGGATCCGACGCCGGCGCTCGACGATCTGGTGGACGCCGTCGTCCGCCCGCGGCTGGACTACCTCTCCGCCGTCGTCGCGCGGATGCTCGACTGCGATCCCAAAGATCAGATCGTGATGCGGTGCGTCGCGGCGACGCAGGCGCAGGCGGTCGCGTACATGCCGAACCCGATCGCCGCACGGCTCGGGTTCACGCGCCCGCAGACGCCGGCGCAGATCGACGAAGTGGCGCGGCACATGGCCGAGTTCGCCGTCGGCGGCGTCAAGGCCGTGGCGCGGCGCGCTCCCGATCGAGCGGCCGCAGTGCGATCGTCCAGGTGATCGGCGCCGACTGCGGCGCGAAGCACACCTTGTCGTCGCACGCCTGATAGGCGAGCGTCGCCGCGATCCGCATCTCGCGGCGATCCTTCAACGCACCTGAAGCCTCCGGCGACGGGTCAATCTCGAGATCCTGCACGATTCGAAACGGGCGCTGGTAGACCGGCACGTGCTCGTTCAGCGGCGCGAAGAAATAGTCCTCCGCCGCCGGAAACTGCGCGTCGCGAACCACGAGCCCGGGCTGCGGCTCCACGGCGAGCGCGATCGGCTTGTAGCCGACAACGCCCGGCGCGTAGACGTGCACGCGGCGGCCGGGCACGCCCTCGATCACGACGGCGAAATGCGTTCCCGGCGCGGCGACGTCGTCGGTCGCGTAGGTCGTCAGCGTCACGTGCGGCGCGGTGATTTTCGTGACGGGCCGCGCGAGCTTCGCGCCGCGCCGCACGAGCACGCTCGTGATCGTGTCGCGCTCCTGATACGCCGCTTCGAAATGGCGCGACGTGACGATGCCGTCCCGGTCGAGCACGAACGTGCCGGGAAACGGGATGCCGTAGGTCGCGCTCGTCGGCGCGACAGTCGTATTCAGGATGCCGTACTGTTTGATCACCGCCGAGCCGGCGTCCGAGAGCAGCGGAAACGTAATGGCTCGCCGAGACGCGAAGTCGGCGAGCACCGGCACCGGGTCGTAGCTCACCGCGACGAGGCCGAGCCCCTCGCGGGTCAATGTCTCGAGACGTCCCTGCAGCTCGACGAGCTGCGTCTTGCAGTACGGTCACCAGTCCGCCGAGCGGAAGAACACCAGCACCACGCCCTTCGGACCGAACGTCGATCGCAGCGTGCGCGGCGTGCCCTGCTGGTCGCGCAGCGAGAAGTCGGGCGCACGCTCGCCGACTTTCGGACCGAGCGTCTGCGGGTCGATCGTCGCTGCCGCGGATATGAGAACGAGGCTGCAGATCAGCGCGGCGATGGAGGCGAGCGGGCGGCTCATCAACGCCGAGTCTACTACACTGAATCATCCCCAGCCGGCGCACGCTGCTGACGCTCACCGTCGTCGGCCTCGTGCCCGCGTTCGTGATCGTGAACGGCCTCGTCGCGCTCGCGCGCGGCACGCGCGAAGCGCTCGAGCGCGAGTGGGCGTCGCGCGGCGCGATCGATTTCGCCGCCGGCCGGGCGCGGGAGGCGGCCGACGACTTCCGCGCGGCGCAAATCTACGCGCGCGGTCGCGGCCGCTATCGTCTCGAGCTGGCGCGCGCGCTCGCCGCCGCCGGCCGTCCGCTCGAGGCGCGCGCCGAGCTTGAAACGCTGTGGAGCGACGAGCCGGGCGACGGCATCGTCAACCTCGAGCTCGCGCGGGTGGAGGCCGCCAGCCCCGCCCGGGAGGCGGCCGTTCGGCACTACCACGGCGCGATCGACGGCGCGTGGGAGCAGGATCCCGCCGCGGCGCGCCGCGCCGCGCGGCTCGAGCTGGCGCGGTTCCTCGCCGGCCGCGGGCAGCTGCCGCAGGCGGAGGCGGAGCTGTCGATTCTCCTCGCGGACGCGCCGATCGATCCCGGGGCCGCGGCGCTCGCGGGGCGCATCGCGTTCGCTCGCGGCGATTTCCGGAGCGCGGCCGAACGCCTGCGGCGCGCGCGCGACGGCGGCGCGCTCGACGCCGACGCGGCGTCGATGCTCGACGTCAGCCTGCGCGCCCTCGCGCTCGATCCCGCCGCGAGAGGCATCACCTCGCGCGAGCGCATGCGGCGGATCGTGCGTGTGTTCGGCATCGCGTTAGCGGCGGCGCGCCGGTGCACGGCGGACGCCGCGGCGCCGATGCGCGCGCGGCTCGAGGCGGCCGCGCCGGCGGTCACCGACCGTGCCCTCGGGCGCGATCCGGACGCGATCGACGCGACGCTCGAGCTCGCGACCGCCGCCGAGAGCGTCGTCGCGGCGGCGTGCCCTGGCGGCGACGCCGACGCGCGCGCGCTCGCGCTGCTCCTCCGCCGGACGGCGTCGCCATGACGCGCCAGCGCGAGGAGCAGACCTTTCTGCTGATCGCCGTTCTCATCGGCGTCTATTCGGGGCTGTCGGTCGTCGCGTTCCGGCTGTTCATCGACTGGGTCCGGCTGCACCTGTTCGGATCGTCGCTCGATCCGGCGGCGCTTCGCGTCGTGCTCGTGCCCGCGCTCGCCGGGCTCGTGATCGCCGCGCTGGTCGTTCTCGTGTTTCCGACGGTTCGCGGCAGCGGCGTCAACCAGACCAAAGCCGCGCTCTACATCTACGACGGCTACATTTCGTTTCGTACGGTCGTCGGCAAATTTCTCACCGCCGCGCTCGCGATTGGCAGCGGCCAGTCGCTGGGGCCCGAAGATCCGTCGCTGCAGGTCGGCGCCGGGCTGGCGTCGGCGCTCGGCCGCGTGCTGACGCTGCCGCGCGATCGGCTGCGCGTCATCGCGCCGGTCGGCGCCGCCGCGGGGCTCGCCGCGGCGTTCAACTCCCCGATTACCGCCGTGCTGTTCGTGATCGAAGAAGTGATCGGCCGCTGGACCGCAGGCGTGCTCGGCGCGGTCGTGCTCGCGGCGGTCGCGAGCGTCGTGACCGAGCAATGGTTCCTCGGCGACGAGCCGCTGTTTCGCGTGCCGACGTATCACCTGGCGCACGGCGCGGAGCTCCTCGCCTACGCGGCGCTCGGGCTGATTGGCGGCGCGGTCTCGCTCGTGTTCGTCAAGATGGTCGCGTTTCTGCGTCCGCGGATGCGCGCGCTGCCGCCGTGGACCTGGTACGTGCAGCCCGCGATCGCCGGGTTGCTCGTCGGGGCGATTGGCCTCCGATTTCCGCAGGTGATGGGCGCCGGCTACGAATACATCGACCGCGCGATGCACGACGAGTACGGCTGGCGCACGCTCGCGGCGCTCTGCGCGCTCAAGGTCGTCGCGACGACGGCGTCGTTCGCGAGCGGGACGCCGGGCGGCCTCTTCGCGCCGACGCTCTTCA
>QHWK01000913.1 GCA_003223775.1 Acidobacteriota bacterium | reverse complement strand
TCGTCGGGACGCCGAAGGCCGTGGCGAGCGCCGCGAGCGCGGCGTTGTCACGCTCCTCGTCGCGCCGCAGGTGGCGCTGCAGCTCGACGTAGACGCGATCGCGGCCGAACAGGCCGACGAGCCGATCGAGCAGGCCGCCGACGCCGTGGCGGCGGCCGTCGAGCGCCGCGCGGCCCGCGAGCGCCACGAGGCCGCTCGTGCAGCCCTCCAGCTCGTCGAGCTGCAGCGCCCCCTCGCCTTTCGGCGCGCGCATCTTCATGCGCGTGATCAGGCGACACAGGTTGCGGTACCCGTCCGCGTTTTCTGGGGCCGTGTCTTCCAACCCACCGGTCCTACCCGACTCACCTGACATCCCCGACCCAGCTGAGCTCCCCGACTCGCCTGACCTGGCCGGTCCGCCCGGCCGTTCGATCGTCAGTTCCGCGCCAACGCTCGGGTTGATCCCGGCCGCGAACGCCGCCTTGTGAAACCGCGGCAGGCCGTAAACGCCGTCGCGATCGAGCAGCGCGATGGCCGGATAGCCCAGCTCCGCCGCGCGATCGACGAGCGCCTCCGGCAGCGACGCGCCCTGCAGAAAACTGAAGGCCGAGGCGGTGTGGAGCTCGACGTACACCGGACCACGCAATTAGGAATTTGGAATTTGGAATTTGGAATTCGTCGCGCATTCCAAATTCCAAATTCTTAATTCTTAATTCTCCTCGTCGGCAGACGGCCCGTACGACGCCGGCACGGCGATGTCGTTCATCCGCAGGTACACGCCGAGCTGCGCGCGGTGGTGGACGATGTGATTCAGGCAGAAGCTGCGGACGCACGTGTAGCGCGGCATCGTGAACAAGACCTGCGATCCTTTCCGCAGCGTCCACGGGACGAAGTAGTTGGCGTCCGGTTTGTCGAGCGCCGCGCGCGCGGCCGAGACGTTGCCGTCGAACCACGAGACGAGCTCGGCGCGGTTCTTCGCCGCCCGGTTCAGCTGCTCGGGCGTCGCGCCGGCGAGATCGAACTCCGCACGGTTCATCGTGTCGACGGTCCAGGTGACCATGTTCGCGATGTGGCTCGCCAGATCGCCCATCGAGAACGACTTGCCGTGGGGCTTCCACGCGAACTTGTCGTCGGGCACGCGCTCGAGCGTTCGGCGCGTCGTCGCCATCTCCTGATCGAATTCGGGCAGCAGCAGTTCGGCGATTGTCATCGGCGTCTCCTCTCAGTCGCTGTCACGCGTTGCACATTCTCAGTCGACGATCGCGTCGACGTACCAGCTGTCGGCCGCACGGTCGCGGAAGATGCGATACACCGCGCCGTCGCTGAGCGCCACGTCCCATTCGTCGCGATCCCACGAGGCCGGGCGGGTCTGGCAGGCCGG
>QHWK01000003.1 GCA_003223775.1 Acidobacteriota bacterium | reverse complement strand
TCGTGAAGCCCCCGAGAGTTGATGAGGATCGACTGGCCCATGAATCGTCCACGAACGTTCGGCCTCAGTTCGTAGACGATGCCCGCGTACCGGCTCGGCTGAACAATGTCGCCGAGATTCAGACCCAAAAGCGAGGACTGCGCCTGGGCACGAGAACTCTGCAGCTGCACATTCAGGGGCCGCCGATCGTCGTGGAGGTAGTGCGCGAGCCGGAGGATCCCCTCCGCGACGAGTAACGTCACGACGGTCGCTGCAAGCGCCAGCGTCA
>QHWK01000002.1 GCA_003223775.1 Acidobacteriota bacterium | reverse complement strand
CGCACCGCCGTTGTCGACGACGACGCGGCCATCAATCTCGATGGTCGAGCCATCGTCGGTCCGCGTCGAGAACGTGTACTGGCCATCGCGATCGATCCGAAGCCAACCGGTCCATTCGACGCTGAAGTTCTGCTGCGGCAACGACGAATCCGCGGCCATGAAGTCGAGATTGATCTGTCGCTCGACGCGCACGATAGCCGGCTCGTTGTTCCACTGCGGGTTGGTGTAGAACGCCGCTGTCGTCCCCCGCTGCGGCCACACCCACAGGATTGGCAGGAGGAAGATCGGCACCAGGAGAATACGTGTCATCCACCGCATGTTACGGTATGTCTTGAAGTTGAGTGGCGTGTGATACCACAACGACCCAGCGGCCGTTTCGCTGGACGACGACGTCGGTGAACCGAAGAGCGACGGTCTGGGGCGGTGTGCTCGCTGCGGTCGCTGTGGTGCGGCCGGTTACGATGGCAGTATCCCCATAGACCCGTACGGCGATCTGGTCGACAGATGACGTCACAGCCGGTCCGGTGCGACACATCTCGAGCGCCTGGGCCTTCGTAATCACCTGAGCGTTGATGTGAGTGACCGTCCAATCGTCGGCCAACAACCCACCCCATCCCGCACAGTCTCGATTCTTCCAGGTCGAGGCGAGTTGTTCTTCGAGTGTTTCGAGCTGGCGCACGATGGCCGGATCAGCAGTGGATTGCAGCATGAAGTCTCGTCGTTTCTGATTACGACTATCGCGCGCCACACACATTATTCACATCGCAGCGCTACGACGGGATCCACGAGAGAAGCCGCTATCGCAGGAAGACTGCACGCCGCGATCGCCGTCGCTGCGACGCCAACACACGCAACAGCGAACGAGGCGCCGTCGGTCGGCTGGATGTCGTACAAAAGGCTGCTCAGCACTCGGCTCGTCCCGGCGGCGGAAACCGCTCCGACCGCGACGCCCGCGGCAGTCAATCGTATGCCCTGTGCCATGATCATCATCAGAACGGCTTGTCGCGTGGCCCCGAGCGCCATTCGAACGCCGATCTCCTGCGTCCGCTGCGAGACCGAATACGCCATCACGCCGTAGATGCCGATGACGCCGAGCAGCAGCGCTGATCCTGCGAACACCGCGAGCAACGTCAACGTCATTCGCCGCGGCGCAATCGAGTCGATGAGTGCGGCGTCGAGGCGCTTCACCTGGAACAACGCTTGTGTCGGGTCGATCGCAGCCAGCTTCGCCCGGACCGTCGGCGCGACGTGCAGAGGATCGGCTGCCGTTCGCACGTTGACCGTCATCGCAAACGGATTGCCGTGACGGTAATCCAGGAACAGCTGCGGCTCGACTGCCGATTCGAGATCCGCGGTGCGGAGATCGGCGACGATCCCGACGATCGGGACAGGGATCGCGCGTGCGGGATCCGGTCCGTTCGGAAGCAACAGGCGCCGACCTATCGGGTTCTCGCCAGGGAAGTATCGACGCGCAAGCGCTTCGTTGATCACATACACAGCCGACGGTTCATCGTCGGTCATCCATCGTCCTTCGACGATGCGCATGCCGATTGCCGCGGCGTATCCCCCCGACGTGACGTTCAGACGAACGATGGGACGATCCAGGATCGACATGGGCGGGCCATCCTGGCGGATGAGACGGATTCGCGCGTCGGCATCCGATGAGAGGCCCGTTGCGAGAACGCCGGGCACGGCGCCGGCCTGCCGGAGCACCTCGTCGAGGTACGCGCGCTTCCTTTCCGGCGTGCGGTACGCCTGACCGGACATTTGCACCTTCAGTGTGAGCACATGCTCGGGGTCAAAGCCGGCGGGATATGCGGTGATTCGCCACAGGCTCTTGACCAGCAACATGGCGTCAACGACGAGGACCGACGCGAGCGCGAGCTCGACTGTCACGAGCACGCGACGTGCGCGCAGCGCTCGTGGCGGAGCCGTGGTCGTCCGCGTACCGTCCTTGAGCGCATCCTGCACGTTCATCCGCCACAACGCGGCGGCCGGGGCGATCCCGCACGCAAGCGCGGTGACGACGGACGCGATGCTGGCAAACGTCAGCACGCGGGCATCGATCGTCGTTTCAGTCAGGCGCGGAATCGCATACGGCAGCAGTTGAACCATCGACGACACGGCGGCGCGTGCGACAAGCAGCCCGACGATGCCGCCGGCCGAAGCAAGCAGCAGGTTTTCGACGACGAACTGCCGCAGCACGCGTCCGCGTCCGGCGCCGATGGCCGCGCGCACGGCCACTTCCTTGCGCCGTGCCGACGCGCGTGCGAGTTGCAGGCTCGCGATGTTGACGCACGCGATCGTCAGGACGAGGAGGACGCAGCCGAACAGAATCAACAGTGGGCGCCGCGCGTGTCCGACGAGGACGTCCGCGAACGGCGTCACCCGCAGTCGGGGCGCTGACGCGAGCTTCGGATAGGCGCGCTGAACGTCCGCGCGCAGCGTCTCGAGTTCGCTCCTCACCTGGGCGACGGTGACGCCAGGCCTTGTCCGCGCGATCACGTAGAACAACTGGACGCCGAAGTCGGTGGGCGAAGGCGGCCGGATCATCGTTGCGTGATAGGCCTCGACCTCGCCGGGCGGCAGCTGCGAGACAGCGGCCGGCGCCGGCAGCTGCGGGCGAAAGGTTCGCGGCAGAACGCCGGCGAGGAGCGCCTGCCGATCGTTGACCGTGACCATTCGTCCCACAAGCGTTGCATCGCCGTTGAATGCGCTTTCGAAGAATGCGTGCGACAGCACGATCGCATCCTCGTTGATCGAGGGCAGCCGGCCGAGCGCCGGCGTCGCGCCGGCGAGGTCCCAGAAGTCGCTCGACACCGTCGCCATTCGCGTCGCCACGACGCCGTCTTTCACCGCAACCCGTTCCATGCCGATGTAGAAGGCGACGACGCGGTCGAGCGTCGATGCGTGGTCATGGAAAGCCAGAAAATCCGGCGCGGAGACGACTTCGATCGATTTAATCGGTGCGACGCGATCGTCGTAGGTCACGATCCAGTTCAGCCGGCTGCCATCTCGGTACGCCAGCGGCCGCAGCAATACCGCGTTGACGACGCTGAACACGGCGGTGGTCAAACCAATGCCGAGGGCGAGGGTCGCGACGACGAGCGATGCGAAGCCTGGACTTCGACGAACGAGCCGCAGCGCGTAGCGAGCGTCCTGCAGGAGTTGGTCTGCCCAGATCGGGACCCACACCGCGCGCGCATCTTCTTTGGTTCGTGCGACGCTGCCGAACGCGCGGCGTGCCGTCGCGTCTGCCTCTTCTCGCGACATGCCTCTCGCGATGTTCTCTTCGGTTTCGCGCGCAAGGTGGTCGCGAATGTCCTCGTCGAGATCGGCGAGCGCGCGGCGGCGGCGCCAGATCATGCCGGCCTCAGAACGCGAGCGATGGCGCTTGCGAGCTTTTCCCAATTGGAGGTCTCGACCGCGAGTTGCTTCAGCCCCTTGGCGGTGAGCTCGTAGTACTTCGCGCGGCGGTTGTTTTCCGACGTGCCGTGTTCGAAGGTGATCCAGCCGCGTTTGATCAGACGGTGCAGCGCCGGATAGAGCGACCCCTGTTCGACGTGGAGGACCGATCCGGACCTGCGTTCTATCGCCTGCATGATCGTGTGGCCGTGCGCCGGACCGCGGCGCAGCGACTGCAGGACCAGCAGGTCGAGCGTGCCTTGAAGCAGTTCCAGACGCTCTTCACTAGACATTCTAGGTGAGTATGCGGACGTTCACCTAGAATGTCAAGGCGTGTATACGCCGTGGAAACCATCCGAGATACGACCTCACCGATGAATGCCTCATCACAGCCACGGTGCTCAACACGCTGAATGTGTCGCTGCACGCGGAGTTGCTGATTCGAGACCCAGGAAACGGCGGAGACGGTGCAACTCGTCTTCCAGCGCGCGGCGGAAGGAGCGATCGCGTGGCGGATGGGACGCGATGTAGCCGACGGCCGACGTCAGCATATTTCCCCGCTGTGAGACGTTTCCCCAGCCGACGACGCGGTCGCGCCAGAGGAGCGGCA
>QHWK01000001.1 GCA_003223775.1 Acidobacteriota bacterium | reverse complement strand
GTGAACGCCACGCGCGCGCTCGAGCGGCCGCTGCCGCCGCGGCGCGACGGCGTCGTCCGCGTCGTATTCCTCGGTCAGCTCGTCGAGCGCAAGGGACTGCACGTCCTCGTCGAGGCCTTTGCCGGGATCGGCGAGCCGGCGGAGTTGCTGCTCGTCGGCGGCGACTGGAGCACGCCTGGATATCCGGAGCGCGTCAAGGCGATCGCGCGCGCGCGCGGCGTCGAATCGCGGATCCATTTCGAGAACCACCGGCAGGACGTCGGGGCGATTCTGACCACGGCGGATATCTTCGTCCTGCCGTCGTTGAGCGAAGCGCGGCCCCGGAGCGTCATCGAAGCGATGTCGATCGGCCTTCCGGTCGTCGCGTCGGAGGCCGGCGGCCTGCCGACGCTCGTCGCGCACGAGACGACCGGGCTGCTCGTCCCGCCGGGGGACGCCGCAGCGCTCGGCGACGCACTGCGACGGCTGATCGAGTCGGCGCCGCTGCGCGCGCGTCTCGGCGCGGCGGGGCGGCGGCGCATCGAGAGCGAATGCCGGCCCGAGCGCACGGCAGCCGAGTACGTCGCGGTGTACCGCCGGCTCTGCGAACCGGACGCCGCGCCCGTTCCTGACGCCGCGGCGGTCGCGCGGTTCCGAGGATGACCGTGGCCGACACCGTCCTATCGACGCGCCTCGCGCCAGGCGACGCGATTGCGTACGTCGTCACGCTCAACGCGCCGATCGCCGCGCGGCTCGTCATGCTGCTCACGCTGCCGCTGCGGCTGCGAAGCGCCTTGCGCGTCATCGAGCGCGATCGTCTCGTCCTCGTCGGACGCTACGCGATCGATCCCGACGTCGAAGCACCGTCGTTCATCTATCAGCTCGACAGCGCGGCGTCCCGCTACGCGGATCGTTCGATGCGTCCGCGCGGATCCGACAGCCGCCTTCGGCGGCTCATCACGAAGTGGGCGGGCTGTGATCCAGCGCTGGGCGCCGTCGCGCTCGTGGCGAGGAAGCCATGATGCTCGACGTCGCGGCGCTGGTCGATCGACTGCTGCCCGGTCTGCTCCACGGCGACGCGCGGAGCGTGGCGTGCATCTGCACGACGCGGCCGAAGTATCTGGTCTTCGACGACGACGAGGCGCACCCGCGATGCGTCGTCGAGTTCGGCGAGGGCGATCGCCTGTGCCGAACCGATCGCGTGTTGAAGGAGCTCGGCGCGCGCATCAACGGCACGGTGCCCGCCTCACTCTTCTGCGGCTCGGTGCACAACGGCACGAGCGTGCACATTCAGGCGGGCCTGCCGGGCGTGCCGTGGTTCCGCGTGTCCGACGCGCTCGAGGCGCCCGCCGAGTGGCGCGCGCTGATTCGGCGCGCGGTGGCGGCGATGCTGCGGCTGCACGCGGCGGCGCGGCAGGTGGGCGCGTGGAACGGCACGATCAACCTGGGCTACGAGCTTCGCCGCCAGGCGGCGCTCTGCGCGCACAACGGCACGGCGCTCGCGCCGGCGGTCCTGCAGCGGCTCGAGACCTGGACGTCGTCCAGGCGCGTGTCGACGCCGATTGCCGCGGTGTGGCAGCACGGCGACTTCTCGCTGAACAACCTGCTCGTCGCGAGCGAGGCGGTGTCGATCATCGACTTCGAGGAGTTCGGCGCGACGCAGGTGCCGCTGCACGACGCCTACGGGCTCGCGCTGTCGGTGCCGCTCTCGCAGGAGCAGCGGTGTCCGCTGACGGTGCAGGACTGCATCGTCGAATGCGTCCGGCCGGCGGTGAAGGACGAAGGGATCGAGCCGGCGCTGGCGGCGCCGCTGCTGATGCATCACCTGTTGTGGCGCATCAATCAGTGCGAAGGCCTCGCGCGCCGCGCACGCCTGCGCGTGAAGCTGCTCGAGTGGCTGCACCAGTTCGCCGAGGCGCCGGAGTTGTTCGTCAGACGACTCCCGCGCTGAACGGCGGGCTTGGCGGGCCGGGTGGGTCGGGCAGGCCGGGCAGGTCGAACTCAGCGTCATCCGCGATCGATTTTCTGATCGTCGCGCCGCAGTGAGCCCATGCACACCTCAGCAGCGCGTTGCAAAATCTGTAGGGCGAGGCTTTCAGCCTGGCCTCTGGCGACCCTGAAAGGGTCGCCCTACGTCGATTCTGCAACAATGCACTCTTAGTTCGTCAGTGCTACGAAGGAGAGATTCGTCCGGGGCAACGAGCTCTGCGGTCTCTGCGTTCTCTGTGGTTGCTTTTCTGCGCGCGCTACGCCACCGCGGCCGCACGCAGCGCCGGCGCGACCGACGCCATGCTCCCCCACCGCGCGAGCATCCAGACGGTCCACAGCAGCTGCGCGTGGTCGGCGCGGCCGGTGCGGTGATCGTCGAAGAGCTTCCGCACGTGCGCGGCGTCGATGAGCGACCGGACGGCGCCGCTCGCCAGGAACACGTCCGCCTCGAACTGCTCCGCGCACGGCCCGGCGATCCACTCGCCGATCGGCGCCGAGAAGCCGCGCTTCGGCAGCCGCGCGAGCTCCGCGGGGAGCCGGCGGCTGGCAATCTGCCGCAGCAGGTGTTTCGGCCGCAGCCGCGGCATCTTCCGGTGCGCCGGAATCCGGAACGCCAGCTCGACGACGCGGTGGTCGAGCAGCGGGCACCGCACCTCGAGGCCGTGCTGCATCGTCATCCGATCGACCTTCACGAGCACGTCGTTCGGCAGATAGACGTTCAAGTCGGCGTACTGCGCGCGCTGCGTCGCGCTCGCCGACGCGCAGCGGCGGTACGGCGCCGTCACCGCCTCGTACACGCTGCTCGCCGACGGATCGCGGAGCGGCGCGAGGCCGAGCAGCCGCCGCGCCTGATGCGGCTTCACCATGCAGAGGTCCGCGTAGTACGCGGCCGCCGGATCGCGGGCGATGTTCTCGAGCAGCGTGCCGAGGCGCAGCGCCTTCGGCATCTGCGGCGAGCGCGGCCACCGTTCGCCGAGCCACGCGGCGGCGAAGCGTCCCGGCGCGCCAGGCACGAACGATCGCGCCATCGATTCGAGCGCGTGCGGCACGTAGCGGAAGCTGTAGCCGCCGAAGGCCTCGTCGCCGCCGTCGCCGCTCAGCGCGACCGTGACGTGGCGGCGAGCCATCGCCGCGACGTGGTAGGTCGGCACCGCCGACGCGTCCGCGAACGGCTGATCGAAGCCGTCGACGATCGCGTCGAGCACGCTGGTGAGCGCCGGCTGGATGATCTCCGTGTGGTGCCGCGTCGCGAAACGCGACGCCGTCAACCCGGCGGCCGCGATCTCGTTGTGCGCCGCCTCGCCGAACCCGACGGTCGTCGTCGTCACGCCGGGGCCGAGCGCCTCGGCCATCATCGAGACGACGAGGCCCGAATCGATCCCGCCGGAGAGGAACGCGCCGAGCGGCACCTCGCTCTCGAGCCGATCGACGACGCAGGTCTGCAGCGTCTCCTCGATCTCGCGCTCGAGCGCGGCGCCCGCTCCCGGATGATCGTCGAACCGCTCGACGTCCCAGTAGCGCCGCACCTCGACGCGGCCGCCGCGCAGGCGCAGCCAGTGCGCCGGCGGCAGCGTGCGAACGTGGCGATAGATGGTGCCGGGCGCGAGAAAGTAGCCCAGCGAGAGATAGCCTTCGAGCTCGGTCAGATCGACCGCCGGATTCCACGCCGGGCTCGCGCGCAGCGCCTTGATCTCGCTGGCGAAATGCAGCGCGCCCCCGAGCTGCGCGTAGAAGAGCGGCTTCTTGCCGAGCCGGTCGCGCGCGATGAACACCTCGCGGTTCCGCACGTCGTAGACGGCGAACGCGAACATGCCCTCGAGCATCGGCACGCAGTCGGCGCCGTACTCTTCGTAGGCGTGCACGATCGCTTCCGTGTCCGACGTCGTGCGGAAGACGTGGCCGCGCGCGATGAGCCTCGCCCGAAGCGCGCGGTGGTTGTAGATCTCGCCGTTGAAGACGATCCAGTACGAGCCGTCTTCGTTGCTGATCGGCTGCGCGCCGCCTTCGCGATCGATGATGGCGAGGCGCCGGTGCCCGAGCGCCGCAACTGGATCCGAGAAGACGCCCTGTCCGTCGGGACCGCGGTGCTGGAGCGTCGCCGTCATCCGGCCGATCGCCCCGCGCACGCCGGGGTCGAGCACGTCGTCCATCGCCACCACACCACAGATGCCACACATAGAATCAGCCGATCAGACGGCGGTAGGCCCGCGCGTAATCCTCGACCATCCGGTCGATCGTGAACGAGATCTCGAGCCGCCTGCGGCCCCGAGCGGCGAGCGCCGTGCGCCGCCGGCTGTCCTGCGCGAGGCAGAGGATGGCTTCGGCGAGCTGCTTCGCGTTGCGGCTCGGCACGAGCAGCCCCGACCCGTCGGCGAGAATCTCCGGCGTGCCGCCGACCGCGGTCGCAATCACCGGGACGCCCGCGGCCATCGCCTCGAGAATCGTGATCGAGATGCCTTCGCTGATCGAGCTGCTCACGTAGGCATCCGCCGCCGGCAGGAGCGCGCGGACGTCCGGTCGAAATCCCGTGATGCGCACCGCGGCCGCGAGATCGTGCCGCCGCGCGCGCTCCTCGATCCGCGCCCGCTCCGGGCCGTCGCCGACGATGAGCAGCTGCGCCCACGTCGCCGTGCGCCGCGCCTCGGCGAACGCGTCGAGCAGCGTCAGCAGATCCTTGACCGGATCGAGCCTTGCCACCGTCGCGACGACGAACGCGTCGCTCGGGAGGCCCAGGTTTCTGCGCGCGCGCCGCCGATCGACGTCCGACGGCAGCGGCCCCGGATCGATGCCGTTGTGAATCACGCGGACCTTGTCGCGCGAGAAACGGCTGTCGATCATGTAGTCGCGCAGCTCGTGCGACACCGCGACGATCGTCCCGTCGAAACGCGTCAGCAGCGGGTTGACGAGGCAGCGCTTCCATCCCGGCGGCGCGTCGGAGAATCGGCCGTGCTCGGTGTAGACGATCCGCAGCCGCGGGTTCCACATCGCGGCGATGCGTCCGTAGACGAACGGCGAGTACTGATGGCAGTGCAGCACGTCGACGCCCTGCTCCTCCGCAAGCCGCGCGATCGCGCGGCCGAGGCCCGGCCGGAATCCCGCCTTGCGCTTGAGCGCCGTCACCTCGATGTCCGCAGCCCGCAGATCGGCGGACCACGCGCCTTCATCGTCGAGGCAGCAGACGGCGACGTCGAATTCCGGCCGCAGCCGCCGGCAGATCTCGACGACGAGGC
>QHWK01000475.1 GCA_003223775.1 Acidobacteriota bacterium | reverse complement strand
GAAGCTCGGGATGAACCATCCGATGGGCCCGCTCGCGCTCGCCGACTTCATCGGTCTCGACGTCTGCCTCGCGATCATGACGGTGCTGCACGAGGGCTTCGGCGATCCGAAGTACCGCCCGTGCCCGCTGTTGCGGCGCATGGTGACCGCAGGCCGGCTTGGACGCAAGAGTGGCCGCGGGTTTTATGTGTATTAAAGCTTCCGCAATTGAGAATTAGGAATTTGGAATTAAGAATGCGTGATCACGGCTGTGATGCTGCCAGGCCGCGTGACAGCGCGACGACGAATTCCAAATTCTTTAATTCCAAATTCTTAATTTCGCTGTTCGCCTTCGCGCCCACCAGAGGAGCGCGACGATCGGCGCCATGATGGCGATCTCCTGCGCGACGGCGATCGCGTTCTGCCGGATGATCGCCGGCGTCAGGAAATGCTGCCGCGCCGTCTCGCGAAAGATGTCGAGATTGGAGATGAACCAGCGGCCGCTGATTGGCCAGAACAGCTGGATGCCGCGCGGCGGCATGTTGTCGGCGCCGAGCCAGTCGAGGAGCAGGTGCGATCCGTACGCGGCCGCGCAGAGCGTCGCCGTGCGCCAGCGCGTGACCTGCCCTGTCACCGCGGCGGCGATCATGAAGACGAGCAGCATCGCGAACAGGCTGTGCGTGGCCATGCGGTGGCCGCCAGGGACGAAGAGGTCGAGGTCGGGCGCCGCCGCCAGCGCGATATATACGAGGAGTAGCCGTCCGCGCTCGCGTGGCCGGGGGACTACGAGGTCGGCGCTCCATACAGCAGCAACGCCGCCGAGCGCGTGGCCAATTGGGCTAGGCATCAGAGGGCCGATCATCGCAGATTCTGCGATCCGGCGCGTCCGGAGGCGAAAGTCGTCTGTTTTGTAACGTGCTTATTTGTCGTTATTTCCGGGTTTTCGTTTACGATATTGCGCTTGACTTTCGCCCGGCACGTCTTTAGAATAGCCGGGCTGCCGGAGGAACCGCCACGATGCCCATCGAACGAGACGAACGTCAGGAGCGGGAACGCCAGAAGGCGGTCGAAATCGCCTTCGGCCAGATCGAGAAGCAGTTCGGCAAAGGCTCGATCATGCGGCTGGGCCAGAAAGGGGCCATCCAGCCGATCGAAACCATCCCCACCGGCGCGATCAGCATCGACTACGCGCTCGGTGTCGGAGGCGTGCCGCGCGGGCGCGTCGTCGAGATCTTCGGGCCCGAATCCTCGGGCAAGACGACGCTGGCGCTGCAGGTGATTGCGGAGGCGCAGAAGTTGGGCGGCATGGCCGCGTTCGTCGACGCCGAGCACGCGCTCGACGCGATCTACGCGCAGAAGCTGGGCGTCGACATCGACAACCTCCTCGTCTCGCAGCCCGACAACGGCGAACAGGCGCTCGAGATCGTCGAGGTCCTCATCCGCTCGAACGGCGTCGACGTGGTCGTCGTCGATTCGGTCGCGGCGCTCGTGCCGAAGGCGGAAATCGAAGGCGAGATGGGCGAAGCGCAGATGGGGCTGCAGGCGCGCCTCATGTCGCAGGCGCTCAGGAAGCTCACCGGCGCCGTCTCGCGGTCGAAGTGCTGCCTGATCTTCATCAACCAGCTGCGCGAGAAGATTGGCGTCATGTTCGGCAACCCGGAGACGACCACCGGCGGCCGCGCGCTGAAATTCTATGCGTCGGTGCGCATCGACATCCGACGCATCGCGAGCATCAAGGACGGCGACACGGTCGTCGGCGGCCGCACGCGCGTGAAGATCGTCAAGAACAAGGTCGCGCCGCCGTTCCGCGAGGCCGAGTTCGACGTGATGTACGGCGAAGGGATCTCACGCACGGGCGATCTGCTCGATCTCGCCGTCGACAAGCGCATTGTCGAGAAGAGCGGCGCGTGGTTCGCCTACGGCGGCGAGCGGCTCGGCCAGGGGCGCGAGAACGCGAAGCAGTTCCTCAAGGACAACCCTGAGGTGTGCGCAGCGATCGAGGATCGCGTCCGCCGCGAGCTGGGCTTGACGCGCGAAGAAACGGTCGCCGTATAAAGCCCCGTCCGCCGTCATGGCTGATGGCTGATGGCTGATGGCTATGGGAGATGGCCGAGATGAATAGCTCGCCATCGGGCCATAGCCATCAGCCATCCCGCCGTCGGCTGTAGCCATCTCGCCATCCGCCGTAGCCATCAGCCATCCCGCCATCAGCCATGACGGGTTTTTTCAACTTTCCGGTGACACCCTCCGTCCAAGCCTTTGAACGGGAGGGCTGCATGTTCCGTATTTCCAGGCTTTTCACGCTCCTTGCCATCGCCGCGCTGGCCGCGCCGCTCGCCGCGCAGACCGATGTGCACGGCACCTGGACGGCCGAGCTGCGCGAGGGCAAGGCGTTCCTGCAGGTCCGCACGGCCCCGCCGGCCGACTGGAACGGCGACCGCTGGCGCGGCGACTGGAGCATGGGACAGAGCATCCCGATCGACGAGATCGGCGGCCTGCCGAGAAACGACGCCAACCTGACGGTCTCGAGCGTGAAGTTCGAGCTCCGGCGCGAAGCCGGCACGCTCACCTTCGACGGCGCGTTCCGCGAGGGGCGCGGCGCCGGCCTCTTCGCCTTCGCGCCGCGCGCCGAGTACGCCGCCGAGATGCGGTCGCTCGGCTACACGGACGATCTGCCGATCTGGCGGCGGTTTCAGCTCGCCGTGCACGACGTCGGGCCGAAGTACATCCGCGCGCTCAAGGGCGAGGGGTACGACAAGCTGACGCTCGACGAGATTCAGCGCGCGAAGACGCACGGCGTCACCATCGAGTACATCCACGATCTCAAGGGCCTCGGCTACCGCACGGCGACGCTGGAGAGCATGGTGCGGACGCGCGATCACGGCGTGACGGCCGAGTATGTCAAGGCGATGCGCGCGGAGGGCGTGCCGGCGACTGCGGCGCTCGACGAGCTCGTGCGGCTGCGCGATCACGGCGTCACGCAGCAGTACGTGCAGGACATGAAGAAGGCGGGGTTCAGCGGCGCGGCGATCGAGGATCTCGTGCGCGCGCGCGATCACGGCGTGAACCCGGAGTTCGTCGCCGAAGTCCGCGGCCTCGGGTTGAACGTTTCAGGTCTCGATCAGTACGTGCGCCTGCGCGATCACGGCGTCCGCGCGGCGTTCGTGCAGGAGCTGAAGGCGGCCGGCTACGACAAGCTTGCCGCGGAAGATCTGATTCGCCTCCACGATCACGGCGTGACCGCCGCGTTCGTCCGCGAGCTCGGCACGCAGGGCTTCAAGAACCTGCCGCTCGAGGACGTCGTGCGCGCGAGGGACCACGGCGTCAGCAGCGACTACATCGCCGACATGAAAGAACTCGGCCTGAAGGATCTGACGCTGTCGCAGATCGTGCGGCTGCGCGATCACGGGATCACGCCCGGCTTCGTCAACCACGTCCGCTCGCGCGGCTACAAGCCGGCCGACGCCGAGGAGCTCGTGCAGCTGAAGAACCGCGGCCTGCGCGACTGACCGCGCCGTCGCGGCCGACGCGCATCCGCGCGGCCCGACGCTTGCCCTTCGGTCGGACGAGACGCTATCATCGTGATCTTGTCGCTTAGCGTTCGGCCGGCCCGGGGGCGAGGTAGCTCAGTTGGTAGAGCATACGACTGAAAATCGTAGTGTCGACAGTTCGATTCTGTCCCTCGCCACCATTTTCCTCAGCAAATCCGCGAATTCCCTGTAGCGCCGCCGCGTGCCGATCTGTTTCGTTGCGGCTTATGCGTTCCGGAGCATTTGTCGGTTGTTGGCGACCTTGCTAATCGCAAGTGGAACTCTACCTGGCTTCGCGCACGGCTAGAACTCTAATGGAAACTGGTGACACGACCGGCAACGACCCGACCGTCGCCACGGTGCGCGATTCGGATCCGCGAAGTGTGATGGCGCCAAAGCGATTCCTAACGACGCGGCCTGGCACGGCGAAGAACGACACGCTCATCCTTCCGTCGACCGTGCCGGAGTGAGCGGAGGACGCAGGAACGTTCCTACGACTGTTACGCCGGAATGCGCAGGAGCGCGTGCGCGTTGCCCCAGACGATCTTCTGGAAGATCGCCGGCGACGTCGAGCGCTTCAGCAGGCTCAACGTCTCCCGCGCCACGCATTTGCCGCCCATTCGCG
>QHWK01000219.1 GCA_003223775.1 Acidobacteriota bacterium | reverse complement strand
ACAGCAGGTTCGCCGGAATGCCGCGCACCCGGAGCCCGATGAACGTCCCGAGCAGCGCCAGCGGGATCACCACCGCGACGATGCCCGCCGCGCGGAGGTCGCCGAGGAACAGGAAGAGCACGATGCCGACGAGCAGCGCGCCCTCGAGCAGGTTGCGGAAGACGGTGCGCAGCGTCGTGTCGATGAGCGTCGTGCGATCGTAGAAGGGCACGATCTGGATCGGCCGCGGCAGCCCCGTCGCGTTGATCGCCTGGACGGCCGACTTGATCGCCGTCAGCACCTCGGAGGGGTTCTCGCCCTTTCGCATCAGCACGATCCCCGACACGATCTCGTCGTCGTCGTTCTGGCCGACGATCCCCTGGCGGGGCACCGCGCCCGTCGCCACCTGCGCGATGTCGCGCACGAGCAGCGGTGTGCCGCTGTGCTGCGCGACCACGATGTCGCCGATATCGTCGGCGGATCGGAGCATGCCGATGCCGCGGATCAAGTACTGCTGCTCGCCCTGCTCGAGGAAGCTGCCGCCGGCGTTCGCATTGCCGCGGCCGAGCGCGGTGAAGACCTGCTGCAGCGTGACGTTGTACGCCTTCATCCGCGTCGTGCTGACCGTCACCTCGTACTGCTTGATGAACCCGCCAAAGCTGACGACGTCCGCCACGCCGGGGATCATCTTCAGCCGGCGGCTGACGACCCAGTCCTGCACGCTGCGCAGATCGGTGACGCTCACGCCGTCGCCCGCCAGGCGGTAGCGGTAGATCTCGCCGATCGCGGTCGACAGCGGCGCGAGCTGCGGCTGCACGCCGGGCGGCAGGTCGACGCCCTGCAGCCGCTCGAGCACCTGCTGCCGCGCGAAGTAGTCGTTCGCGTTGTCGTTGAAGGTGAGGATGATGTAGGAGAGCCCGAACTGCGTATGCGAGAACATGCGCACCGCGTTCGGCAGCCCGCTCAGCTCGATCTCGAGCGGGATCGTCACCTGTTTCTCGACTTCCTCCGGCGCGTGGCCGGGGAAGAGCGAGATCACGGTCACCTGCACGTCGGTGACGTCGGGAAACGCCTCGACCGGCAGCGACTTGAACGCGGCCACGCCGGCGCCGACGAACACGGCCGTCAGCATCAGCACGACGGCCGGCTGCTGGAGCGCGAACGCGATCAGCCGGCGAATCATTGCGCGCCGTCGGTTTCGCGCGCGCGCAAGAGCAGCACACCGTCGCTGACGACGCGCTCGCCGGAGGAGACGCCGCGCGTGATGCGGACGCGGCCGCCGTCGCTCGGCGCCGTCGCGATCTCGCGGCGCGCGAACTCCAGCGGCGCTGTCTGCACGTACGCGTACGTGCGGCCGTTCTCGACGAAGACGGCTTTCGCCGGCACGGTGAGCGCCGGCGTGTCGCCGGCCACCTGCAGCGTCGCCGTGGTGAACATGCCCGGCTTCAGCCGCCGCTTCGGGTTCGCGACGACGAAGCGAAGCTTCGCCGTCCGCGTCTGCGGATCGACGACGGCGCCGATGCGGGCGACCTCCGCGCGGAAGCGATCGTCGGGATACGCCGTCGCCGTGACGTCGGCTGGCTGGCCGGCGGAGATGCGGTGGAGATCGCGCTCGAAGACGTCGGCCTGCACCCACACCGTGGAGAGATCGGCGATCGTGAGAAGCGGAGTGCTCTCGGCGCCGATGAACTGGCCGTTGGTGATCGTGCGCTCGATGATCGTGCCGCCGATCGGCGCGCGGACGGGGACGCGCGACAGCAGCGCACCGCTCGACGCGGCGTCCGTCTCGTCGACGCCGAGGACGCGGAGCACTTCCGCGGTCTGCGCGACTTTCGCGCGCGCCTTCGCGAAATCGTTCTCCGACTGCTGCAGCGCGATGCGCGACGCGGCCTCGTGATCGAAGAGGTCCTTCGTCATCGCGAAGGTCTTCTCCGCGAGGTCGAGATCCTTCTGGCTGGCGAGATGATCGGCGATTGCCGAGGCGACCTCCCGGCTGCTCAGCACGAACAAGGTGTCGCCGCGCCGCACCTCGTCGCCGACGTTGACGCGGAGCTGCTGCACCTGCCCCGCGACCGGCGTGAGGATGCGCGAGGTGTGATCCGCGTCGAACTCGACGGTGCCCGTCGCGCGAATGACGTCGCCGGCGGCGCGCGGCGTCACCGTCTCGAGCGTGATCTCGGCGAGCTGCGCCTGGTCCAGGTGGAGCCGTGATTCGCCGGGCGTCGCCGACGATACGGCGGGTTGCGCGGCCGCGGCGCTGGCGGCGGTCTCGGGCGACGCGTCGCGGCGGCAGGCGCTGACGAGCGCGAGCGCGCAGCACAGAGCGAGCGTGCGCGCGGTCATCGGTCGCTCCCCGGGTCGACGCCGGCGACGAGCGTCAGGCGCGCTTCGGCGCGGCGGTACGCCGCCTGCGCGGAGTAGTAGGCGTCCATCGTCTCGTTGAACGCGCGCTGCGCGTCGAGGACGTCGAGGAGCGACGTCGCGCCGGCCTGATAGACGTAGGCCGTCCCCGCGCGCGCGTCGGCGGCCGGCTTCAGCAGCTCGCGTTCGATATCGCCGAGGAGCTGCCGCGCGGTCTCGAACTCCTCGTAGGCCGACGCCACTTCGCTCGCGACGCTGGTCTCGACCGCCGCGACCGATCGCCCCGCCTTCTCGTGCTCGGCTTCGGCGCGCGCGATCTCGCCCTGGTTGCGGTTGAAGATCGGCAGCGGCACGCTGAAGAAGAGGCCGGCGAGATTCCCGCGTCCGTTGACGCCCTGCTGCCGGCGGTACTCGGCGCCGAGCGTGTAGTCCACGAGCCCCTGCGCGAGCTGCAGCCGGAGGTCGTACTGCGAGCGCGCCTGGTCGTCGTGGAGCGCGCGGACGTCTGGGCGGAAGGCGCGCGCGGCCGCCTGCAGCGCGTCGACGTCGGCCGGCTGCGGCGCGGGCGGGACGCCGAGCGCGTCGTCGATGTCGGCGAGCGGATCGGTCGGCTGCCGGCCGACCAGCGCGTGGATCTTGAGCCGCGCCTGCGTGACGTTCAGCTCCGCCGCTTTCACGCTGCCGCGGTACTGGAGCATCGCGACGCGCGAGCGCGTCACCTCGAGCGGCGGCAGCGCGCCGCTCGTCAGGCGTCGTTCGTTCAGCTCGACGAGCCGCGACAGCGCGTCGAGGTTCTCGCGCGCGAGGCGCAGCTTGGCCTTCGCCTCGAGGACGTCGATCGCGGCGAGCGCGACATCGAGTTTCAGGCGGCGGACGGCGTCGGCGAGCTGCGCTTCGGCGACGCGTCTGGCCGACGCGGCGACCTCGGTGCGCAGCTCACGCTTGCGCCCGCGCTCGAACGGCACGTCGACGCGGATCGAGTACTCGGGCGGCCCGGCGCCGTTCACATCGTCGAAGCCGGTGCCGAGCCAGTCGAGGCTGTTGGCGCCGCCCGAGAGGATCGGATTCGGCCGCAGCCGCGCCGTCACGATCGCCGCGTCGGCGACGCTGAGGTTGAGCCGCTGGGCGATCAGCGACAGGTTGCGGTCCACCGCCTGCTGCACGGCCTGATCGATCGTCAACGCGGACTGCGCCGCCGCCGGCCGCGCCGCGCCGGCGACGACGAGCGCCGCGCACACATATTCACGCACTGCCATACGAGCTCCGCGACGGGTTGCAAAATGGGCAGCCCTGAAGGGCTGCGCTACCGTGATTTCGAAACCGATGACGGTTTCTCTTTTGCTGCGGTGATTCGAAACTACGCGGAGATCGGTGGAGCGCGCGGACGAAGGCCCGAGAGTTGGACCAATCGATTCCGCGAGGTATCGCCGGCGGCGATGGAGGAGGCAGGTCGACGCGCGACGCGCCAGACGAGGACGGAGATCAGCGCGTCATCGGGCCGCGGCGACATCGATTCGGCGGTGCCGGCATCGGTTCGCCGATCCGTCGCCGTCGATCCGGCCGTTGACTCCGACTGATCGGGCAGCGCCGCCGCCGCGCGATGAAAGCGTCCCACGCCGTCGTTCAGCCAGACGCCGACGATCGCGCGCGAGACCACCGTGGTGACGACGACGTCGAGATCGCGATCGTGATCGACGTCGCGGAGGCTGACCGTGAGCGCGTCGCTCGGCGCGTCGAAGGTGACCGACCTGGGCGCGGCGCCGGCGATGACGAACTCGAGCGAGTAGGTGAAGCCGGACGCGCGGCGGAACAGGCGGTCGGCGATTGCGTAATCGGGGCGGCCGTCGGCGTTCAAATCGCCGATCGCGCTCGACCAGCCGAAGGGGCGCGCGGCGGTGCCGAGGCGAAACGGCGCGCGATCCTCTGCGCGCGCCGGCGCGCCGGTCGTCCGCGGCCCCACCTCGCGCGCCGACCAACTCCATCCGGCACACGCCACCGCGGCGCACGAGACGGCGATCCGCGCCGTGCGGCAGAGCGCTGGCATCGCCCGCATCATGCCACGGCGTGGTAAAGAACTTGTTTGTTGTCCGGGAAGGCAGGGCAGCCCTGAAGGGCTGCGCTACCGCATCGGCGGCAGCTTGCCGTCGAGCTCCAGGTAGACGCGCTGCAGCGCCGCCGGGGCGTTGTTCGCGGCGCGCGTCCAGCCGTCGTACGGTTCGAGCCGCGCGCCCGCGGCCGCGGCCTCGATCGGCGTGCCCGCGTCGTGCAGACGCCTCCCCTCCGCGACGATCTTCTCGATCGCCATCCGGTAATTCCGCTCCTCCTCGCGCAGCACCGGCGCATCGTCGACGAAGCCGTGCGCCGGCACGAACCACGTCGGCGCGAGCTGCTCGGCGCGCTTCAGCACCTCGACCCACTCCGACGGATAGCCGTTCGCCATCGACGGGAAGATGCGGTTGATGAACGCTTCGCTCATGAAGAGCACTCTCTCGCGCGGCAGGTAGACCTCGAGATCGCCGCCAGTATGCGCGCGGCCGAGAAAGAGGATCTGGATCTCGGTGCCGCCCATCTGCAGCACCTTCTTGTCCGCGACCGGCTGCGTCGGCTGCTTGATGCGCGGCGCCGAGAACGGATGCGCGAAATAGGTGACGCCCGGCGGAAACGCGCCGATGCCGCCCGTGTGATCGCCGTGCTCCGATCCGACGACGACGTACTTCACGGGCTGCGGCGTGAGCTTGGCGATCTCGGCGAGCAGCCGCTTCGTGTTCTCGACGGTGCCCTGGCTCTCGGCGACAAGGACGCCGTCGGTTGTGACGACGATCAGGTTGTTGACGGTGACGACGCGCTTGGTCGGATCGATCTGCTCGAACGTGTAGACGTTGTCGGCGAGCTTCCGGACGCGCGGGAAATCCGCCGGCGTCAGGCCGCGCTCCGTGTAGTCGCCGGTGCGCACGAGCGGCGCCCGCCCGCTCTGCGCGCCCGCTGCCGCGTACCTGAATTTCTGGACGCGCTTGCCCTCGTAGGTCTCGGTGATGAAGAGATCGCCGCGCGAGTTCGCCGCGATGTTGTGCGCGCCGTAGAACTGTCCCGCCCAGTGGCCGCCGCCGCCGAAGGTGTCGACGATCTCCAGCGACTCGCGGCGCAGCACGTAGACCTGCTGGTTCGTGCCGTCGATGACCGCCATGAAGGTCTGCTGCGGATCTGGCGAGAAGGCGAGATCCCACACCGAGCCGCTGCCGAACGTGCGCTTCGCGATGAACACCTCGCGGACGAACGTGCCGTCCTTGCGGAACACCTGCAGCCGATCGTTCGTGCGATCGCAGACGTAGACGAGGCCGTCGTTCGCGATCCGCACGGCATGCACGATGCGGAACTGCGGCGGCGGAGGACCGTCGGGATCGTACTGGCTCGGCTTGTTCTCGTGCTGGACGGCGCCGCTGAACGGGCTCGGCAGACGCTCGCCGGCGTTCGTGAAGTACGAATCGTCCGGACGCTTGCCGTACGCGCCCCAGTGCCGCTTGTAGGCGCCGCTCTGCGCGTCGAACACGATGACGCGGTGGTTCACGTAGCCGTCGGCGACGTAGAGCTCGTTGGCCGCCGGATCGACGATCATGCTCGCCGCGCCGCCGAGGTTCTCCGTGTCGTTGCTGCCGCGGCCCTTTCCCTGGTGGCCGATCTGCAGCAGGAACTTCCCGTCCCGCGTGAACTCGAGAATCTGCGCGTCCTTGTCCCCGCCGCCGCCGATCCAGACGCGATCGTGCGGATCGACGTAGATGCCGTGCTCGAGCTGCGGCCACTCGTAGCCGGCGCCCGGCCCGCCCCACGACGAGACGAGCGTGCCGTCGGCGTCGAACTCCAGCACCGGCGGCGCCGCTTTCCAGATCGCTCGCGTCTCGTTCGGCTGCAGCGTCGACGGGCGATGAGTGATCCAGACGTGATCGCGCGCGTCGACGGCGACGCCCGCGACGGCCCCGACGAGCCAGTGGTTCGGCAATGGCTTCGGCCACGCGGGATCGACCGTGTAGACGGGCGGCCGCTCCGCTTCGCGTTGGCGACCCTGAAAGGGTCGCCCTACAACAGTCGTCGTGAGCACGATTGCGACGACGAGCGCGCTCCACGCATTTCGCATGGAAGCATCACGGTAGCGCAGCCCTTCAGGGCTGCCCCCGCGGCCCCTGGCAGGCCTCAAGGCCTGCGCTACCGGAGGCCGCCGGCGATTCTGCAACGCGTTCATAGGGTTACCCTCGCGCGACGAGAATGGGCGCGGTGAGCGCGGTGAGCGTCGTCAGCTGTCGTCCCTCGCCGTCGAAATTTGCGGGATCGAGCCACCGCTGGAACGCGCGCTCGAGCGCCGGCCACTCGCGGTCGATCGCCGCGTACCACGCCGTGTCGCGGTTCCGTCCCTTGTCCACGCGCGCCTGGCGGAAGATCCCCTCGTAGGAGAAGCCGAGCCGCGCGGCGGCGGCGCGCGACGCGGCGTTCAGCGCGTGGCACTTCCACTCGTAGCGGCGATAGCCGAGCTCGAAGGCGCGCTTCATCATCAGATACATCGCCTCGGTCGCGGCGATCGTGCGCTGCAGCTTCGGCGAGTAGTTGATGTGGCCGACCTCGATCGATCCCGCCGCCTGATCGATCCGCAGGTAGCTCGCGACGCCGACGGCTTCGCCGCTTGCCGGATCGACGATCGCGTGGAACATCGGATCGGCGCCGGCTGCGACGCCGCGCAGCCAGCCAGAGTACTCGTCGAACGTGGCGAACGGCCCGTAGGGGAGGTACGTCCAGTTGCGATGCTCCGCGTCGAGCGCGTTCGCCTCGTACAGCGACCGCGCGTGGACGGCGGGATCGAGCGGCTCGACGCGGCACGTGCGGCCGATCATCGGATCGCGCGGCGGCCGCGGCGGCGGCTTCCATCCGTCCACGCGGAAGCCGAGCGGCTGGCCGAGTGCGTTGACCTCCGTCGTCGCCACCGCCTACTTCTCGTGCGCGTCGCCGTCGGCGAGGCGCGGCAGCGGCGATCGCCCCGACGGCTGCAGCAGGCCGCTCTTCACGTACGTCATCAGCTTGTCGCGCGTGTCGGCGATGTCGAGATTGCGCATCGTCAGCTGCCCGATGCGGTCCTGCGGCGAGAAGACGCTCTCGCCCTTCTCCATCGTCAGCCGTTCTGGCTTGTAGGTGAGGTTCGGGCTCTCGGTGTCGAGGATCGAGTAGTCGTTGCCGCGGCGGAGCTGCAGCGCCACCTCGCCGGTAATCGCGCGCGCGACCCAGCGCTGCGCCGTCTCGCGGAGCATCAGCGCCTGCGAGTCGAACCAGCGGCCCTGATAGAGCAGCCGCCCGAGCCGCCGGCCGTTGTCGCGGTACTGCTCGATCGTGTCCTCGTTGTGGATGCCGGTGACGAGCCGCTCGTACGCGATGAAGAGGAGCGCCATCCCCGGCGCCTCGTAGATGCCGCGGCTCTTCGCCTCGATGATGCGGTTCTCGATCTGATCCGACATCCCGAGGCCGTGCCGCCCGCCGATCCGGTTCGCTTCGAGGAACAGCTCCACGTCGTCGTCGAACGTGCGGCCGTTCAGCGCGGCGGGGTGTCCTTCCTCGAAGCGCATCGTCACGGTCTCGCTCGTGACGTCGACGTCGTCGCGCCACGAGGCGACGCCCATGATCGGCTCGACGATCGTGATGCCGGTGTCGAGCCGCTCGAGATCCTTCGCTTCGTGCGTCGCGCCGAGGAGGTTCGAGTCGGTGGAGTACGCCTTCTCGGCGCTCATGCGGTAGCCGAAGCCGGCCTTGTTCATGTACTCCGACATCTCGCGTCGGCCGCCGAGCTCGTCGATGAAGAGCTGATCGAGCCACGGCTTGTAGATG
This sequence comes from Acidobacteriota bacterium, assembly GCA_003223775.1. Classification (GTDB taxonomy): domain Bacteria; phylum Acidobacteriota; class Vicinamibacteria; order Vicinamibacterales; family CAVVIG01; genus QHWK01. The sequence continues at coordinate 4,673 of QHWK01000219.1, read as the reverse complement.
CGCAGCTGCGGGTTCGCGAGCAGCCCGTAGCGGTAGAACCGCTCGATGTCGTTCCCCTTGAAGGTGCTGCCGTCGCCCCAGATGTGGACGTCGTCTTCCTTCATCGCGACGACGAGCATGGTGCCGGTGACGGCGCGGCCGAGGGGCGTGGTGTTGAAGTAGGGGACACCGGCCGTCGAGATGTGGAAGGCGCCGCACTGCAGCGCGGCGATGCCTTCGGCGACGAGCTGCGCGCGGCAGTCGATCAGCCGCGCGCGCTCGGCGCCGTACTGCAGCGCCTTGCGGGGAATCTCGTCGTAGTCACGCTCGTCGGGCTGCCCGAGGTTCGCCGTGTAGGCGTACGGGATCGCGCCCTTGCTGCGCATCCAGTGGAGCGCGGCGCTCGTATCGAGGCCGCCGGAGAATGCGATGCCGACACGTTCACCAACCGGAAGCGATTGAAGAATGTGGCCCAATCGACTTACTTGACCTCGATGATCTCGATGGCTTCCTTGCTCGGCCCCTCGATCATGAACGCGCGCGACTCACCGATCTTGTGCGGCGGCTCGAGAATCTTCACGCTCTCGCCGCGCAGCTTCGCGAACCACGCGTTGAGGTCCGCGACGCCGAGGCCGACGTGATCGACGACGTGGCCCCGCGTGTCGACGAGCGGACGATCGCCCTGCCGCATGTAGCCGCCCATCGACACGTCGCCGAACGCGATCGCGACCGACGGCGCGCGGTACATGCCGTCCACCTCGAGCGCCGGCCAGGTCTTCTCCGTGCCGCGCGGCTCCTCGCAGTTGGCTTCCGTGCGCGGGCGCTCGGGCTCGCCGCGGCGTCCCTGCGGTCGCACGGCGTTCAGATGCTTCTGATACCAGAGCCCGGAGCACGCCGGGTTCTCGTGATACATGTGCACGTGGTTGAAGCGCTCGGCGGGCATGTCGCCCTGGACCTCGATCAGCGCGTCGTCGGGTCCGCGGATGTAGGCGAATCCGGGGCCGCCGGCCGGCTGCACGTTGTTCTTGCGCGCCTCGGCGATCTGCGCCTTCGTCAGGCCGAGCACGCCGCCGGTGCCCGGCCACGTGTCGCTGTTGATGTTGACCGTCGCGCCCTCTTCGGTCGTGTAGAGCGGGAGCAGCGTGACGCCCTGCTCGCGCAGCCGCACCATCGTCACGCGCTCCTGCCGCACGTGCCAGCCGAAATGCCAGAACGCCGTCTGCGGCTGCGTCGCCGGCGGCTGATCGACCTTCGTGAAGAGAATCAGCACGTTGTTCGGCGACTTGAGCGCGGGCTCGCCGGCCCAGGTGGTCTTCGACGTCGCCGGAAACGCCTTCGTGTACCAGTCGATGGCGGTGTTCGGGTTCATCGAATTGAGGTGCAGATGGTGGAACGTCGGCGCCGGCAGCGGCGCGCTCTGCGCGCGCGGCGCGGGCGCGGCGCGCCACGCGAGCGCAGCGGCGAGCGCCGCCGCGAACGAGAGAGTTTTCATGCGCATAGTCTACTTCTTCAACTCGTCGTAGACGGCCTGGATGGCGCCGCGGACGCGCTCCTTCTTGTAGCCGGAATATTTGTCGACGTTGAAGCCCGCCGTCGCGTCGTCGGCGCTCTTGCCCGCCTTCATCTGATCGACGGCGTACGAGAGGAGATCGGCGGTGAACTTCTGATACTCCTGCAGATCCTTCGGCGTCTGCATCGGGCTGTGGCCGGGAATCACCGTGTCGACGTTCTTGACCTCCGCGATGAGCTTCTGGAGCGTGCGCGGGAACGCGACGCAGCTGCCGCCGTTGTTGCGATCGCAGAGCGGGCCGTCCTTCCAGGCGAACATGTCGCCGGTGTGCAGCACGCGCAGCGCCGGGAAGACGACGAAGGTATCGCCGCTCGTGTGGCCGGCGCCGAAGTAGTAGAGGTCGATGCGATCCTTCCCGCTGCCGAGCGAGGTCTTGTCGGAGTAGACCTTTGTCGGCAGATACCGCGCGTTCTCGCCCTTGAACGCGTCCATCTTCGCCATGTTCGTCTTGGTGTTCTCGTGCGCGACGATCTCGACGCTGGCGCCAAAGAAGTTGTTGTTGCCCGTGTGATCGCCGTGCGTGTGCGTGTTGATGATCCGCGTGATCGGCTTGTTGGTGACGCTCTTCACCTTGTCGAGCACCGCCTGCCCCCAGCCGGCGAGCTTGTCGTCGACGAGCGTGACGCCGTTGTCGGTGATGAACACGGCGACGTTGCCGCCGCTGAAGGTCGCCGCGTTGCCGGGCGTCGAGCTCGTGAGGACGTACAGGTTGTCCTTCAACTTCAGGATGTCGATCACTTTCGGACCGGCGGGCGCGGCCGGCGGCTGCTGCGCCGCGACGACCGAGAGCGAGCCGGCGGCGAGCAGGCCCCCGAGCAGCATCACACGTCTCATGTCGAGCCCTCCAGAAAGCAAGACTCTACTATAGTGGGACGCCGACGCTGAAAGCGCCGGCTGCACGAACACGCTGTGGGGCGACGCTCTCAGGGTCGCCGGAGGATGCCATGCCGCGGATGAATCGACGCACGTTCGCTGCGCTCTCGGTCGGCGGAGCGGCAGGGCTGTGGGGCCGTACGCCCGCGGCGCAGTCGCTCGGCGCAGCGAAGCCGCTTCGATACGTGCACCTCGACGTGTTCACGGAGCGGCGGCTGCAGGGCAATCAACTGCTCGTCTACACCGAGCCCGCGGGCCTCGACGCCGACGCGATGCAAGCGCTGACGCGCGAGTCGAACTTCTCGGAGAACACGTTCGTGTTCCCGCCGGAGCAGGCAGGTGCTGATTATCGCGTCAGGATTTTCACGCGCACCGCGGAAGCGCCGTTCGCCGGCCATCCGACGATCGGGACGGCGTTCGCGCTCGCGCACACCGGCGCGCTGAAACCCGGCAGCGCGCGCACGACGTTTCAGCTCGGCGTCGGGCCGACGCCGCTCGATCTCGAGTGGAAGGACGGCAAGCTCGCCTTCGCGTGGATGACGCAGCAGAAGCCGACCTTCGGCAAGACGATCGCCGATGCCGCGGCGCTTGCGGCGGCGATTGGCGTCCTTGCGGCGGCGATTGGCGTCGAGCCGGCGGCGATTGATTCGCGCGCGCCGGCGCAGGAGGTCTACTCGGGCTCCACGTTCTTCATCGTGCCGGTGACGACGCGCAAGGCCGTAGATGCCGCGACGCTCGATCGCGCAAAGCTCGACGCGCTCTTCAATGCCGCCGGCCTTCAGCGCCGCGGCCTGTACGTGTTCAGCACCGAGCGCGGCCAGGACGATGCGAGCGCGTACAGCCGGCTGCTCAGCGCAGGCGGCATCGAGGATCCCGCCACCGGATCGGCGGCCGGACCCGCCGGCTGCTTCATCGCGAAGCATCGCCTGGTCGGACAGTCGTCGGGCGCGCAGACGTCGATCGTGTTCCTGCAGGGCGTGCTCGTGCGGCGCCCGAGCCGTCTGCACGTGCGCGTCGAGGGCGTCGGCGACGGCGTCAGCGGCGTGAAGGTCGGCGGCGCCGCAGCCGTCGTCGGCGAGGGGACGATGGCGCCGTGAGGCCGGGCGGGCGTGGTGGGCCGGGCAGGCCGGGCGGGCAGGCCGGGCGGGCCAGGCGGGTCGGGTGGGCCAGGCGGGTCGGGTGGGTCAGGTGGGTCGGGTAGGTCGGTGTAGGGCGAGGCTTTCAGCCTCGCCTCGGCGGCCCTGAAAGGGCCGCCCTACATCCGTTTTGACCTACCTGCCCTCCGGCGGCACTACGGCCTTCATCACGTGCCGCACAGCATTGACCACGATCTCGGGTTCGTCGTTCTGAATGTAGTGGCCGCTCCGGGTTGCGACGACGAGCTCGCTGCGGCGCGATCGTGTCGCGAGCTCGCGATGCAGATCCTGCCAGATGCCGAGGCGCGTGGCCGCGAGCGGATCGGGCGTCGGCGGCTGGGTCTTGAACCACAGCCCGCGCGACAGCACGACGAGCGGAATGTCGGCGCGCCACGCCGCAGCCGCGAGCTCCGCGGATGCCGCAGGAAGATCGATCCGCTCGCGCGGCGGCTGCGGCGGCCCCGCGACAGCCGCGGCAGGCGGCGGCAGCAGCGCGAAGCGCGCGATCTGATCCTCGTGCGAGGAATCGACGAGCACGAGCCCGGCGACCTCGGCCGGATACGTCGACGCGTACAGCCGGACGATCATCCCGCCGTACGAATGGCCGGCCATCACGTACGGCGGCGGCTCGTGTGCGGCCTCGAGCAGCGCATGCAGCGCGGCGACGTGGCCGACGGCCGTCAGCTGCGCCTCGACGTGCGCGCTCGATCCGAGATTCTGCCGGTCGTATGCGCAGACGCGCGCGAACTGCGCAATCGGGCCGACGACGTCGTTCCACGTGGAGGCGCCGTTGCCGGCGCCCGCCTCGAGCACGACGAGCGGCCGACTCTGGAGCCGCTCGCCGGCGCAGACGATGTGAAGCGGCACGCCGTTGGCCTCGAGCGTCCGATCGATCGGCGCGGCGCTCGCGCCCGCGACCGCCGCCGCGACTGCGACCACGGCGATCACGTCGTCACCTCGTTCACCGTGATGCTGTACTTGAACGCGTCGGCGTCGACGCTGTCGAGCCGTCCCTTCGCCGTCTCGCCCTGCGGGTACATGAAGTAGGGGATCGATCCGCGCGACGATCCGGGCAGCGCGACGTCGTGCGAGACGTTGTAGGCGATCCAATTCAT
>QHWK01000914.1 GCA_003223775.1 Acidobacteriota bacterium | reverse complement strand
TACATCTCGTTGCCGTGCACGATGACGCCGTAGAGCGCCGCCGCGCGCGTCAGCTCATTCGGTCCCTGCTTCACCATCTCGGCGGCGCTGGTGTCGGTGACGCCCGAGAACAGATCGTCGCAGAGCGCGAACGAGTCGGCGAGCGCCTTGGCGACGTCCGCTTTCGTCTTCAGCTCCTGCTCGAGCTGTTTGCCCTGCATCGGATTCGGCACGCCTTTGATCGCCGCGCACTGTCCGAACTGGCTCTGCGCGATGTGATCGATCACCTGCGCGAAGGTTCTCGCCTCGGGCGTCGAGCCCGGCTTGAAGCCGTAATCGCTCTCGGGCATCTTCTCGGCCGCGGCCGTGAAGTTCCGCTTGAACGCGGCGTAGCCGCGCTGCAGGCTCGTCGCGAGCCCGATCTTCTGTCCCGGCATCTGGCCGCCGCCGCCGCGCGCGGGCGGCTGCGCGATCGCGATCGAGGCCGCGAGCATCGCCGCGGCCGACACGAAATACGTCACACGCGTCATCGACACGCTCCTCGAGGGAAAAGTAGCACGCGGCGCGGCTGTCGTGCGCGCCTTGCGCGATCCGGATTTCGCCGGGCTGCGAGCAGTCGAGCTGCGACGCCGCCGCAGTGAATTTCGGCGAGAATCCATAAAACACAGGGCGCGAAGACCATGTTAACGTCAAGGAGTGCCGTCGATGCGACGACCCCTCGGGGCAACGTGCCTCGCCTGCGCGATTATGTTGCTTCCCGCCGTCGACGCCGCGGCGCAGACGACGGCGGGCGTCGCCGTCGGCATCTCCAATCAGGCCGCGGGCACGAGCAGCCTGCCGTCGCTCGGGCCGGGCTTCGGCGGGACGGCGGCCGGCATCATCGCCGACCTCGACCGGCCGTTCCGCCGGCATTTCACGATCGGCGTCGAGGCGAGCACGGCCGGCGCGATCAGCGGCGAGCAGAGCCAGCGCACGAGCACCGCGACGAGCGCATTCACGAGCCATCACCGGGACAGCGTGTTCAGCGGCACTTTCAAGCTGCACGTGCCGGTCGTCGGACCTGTTCGCGCCGCCGCCGGCATTGGCGGCGGCCTGGCATGGCGGCGCACCGCGCGCACAGGCACGACGTCGCCGCTTCTGCCGCCGGTCGTGCGCACCGACTTTTCGGACACCGTATCGAG
>QHWK01000474.1 GCA_003223775.1 Acidobacteriota bacterium | reverse complement strand
CTACCGCGCCGTGAAGCAGCGCGTGTTCCTCAGCGCGGACAACACGTTCAAGGTGAAGTACGCGATGGAGAAGCTCGCCGCGGGCGAGCAGGCCGAGCCGCGCCCGCAGGCGCCGACTCCACCCATCGCGCAAGGCGCGCCGGCGCCGATGCCGCCCGGCGCGTATCCGCCGCCACAGCCCGGCGCGTATCCGCCGCCGCCGCCCGGCGCCTATTCGCCGCAGCCGCCGCGCGGGCCGGGCACGCGGCGCATGCCGCCGCCGCCGCCGCAATCACCTCCCGGATCCGAACCTCGCGGCGCGGCATCGGAGTACGGATCGATCGCGATCCGCGTGCAGCCGAGCGACGCCGAAGTCTCGATCGACGGCGAGCCCTGGCGCGCGCCGAGCGGCCAGGAGCGCCTCGTCGTCGACGTGTCGGAAGGCTCGCACACGATCGAGATTCGCAAGAGCGGCTATCGCACGTACGTGACGCAGGTGGACGTGCGCCGCGGCGCGACGACGCCGCTCAACGTGAGCCTGCGAGGCGAACAGTGATGCGCGCCGCGCTCGCCGCTGCGCTGCTTGTCGTGTCACTGCCGTTCGCGGCATCGGCGCAGGACGTGATCGATCCGGCACCGGACGCCGCGCAGCCGCCGCCGCAGGCGCCGGTCAATCAGGGACCGATGATCGTCGAGCGCCTCCACAGCGGCTTCCTGCTCGTGCCCGAAGTGAAGGCCACCGAGTTCGACAAGAAGGCGGCGGGCCTCATCGGCGGATCCGCCGGCTGGGTGTCGCAGGAAACCTTCTTCATCGGCGGCGGCGGCTACTGGATGCCGACGACCCAATCGAACGATCGCCGGCTCGCGTACGGCGGCGTCGTGATGCAGTGGTTCGTCACGAGCGGCGATCGGTTCGGCCTCAGCGCGAAGGCGCTGCTCGGCGGCGGCCGGGCGACGCTGCCCGAGACCGTCAGCCAGGTCGTGGGCCTGCCGTTCGGACGCGACGTCGATCGGCTGACGCCGGCGCAGATGAACGACCTCATCCGCGCGCACACCGTGACGACGACCGTTCGATTGCGGCAGGATTTCCTCGTCGCCGAGCCGGAGGTGAACGCGCGGCTCGGGCTCGCCAGGCACGTGCGGCTGACGCTCGGGGCCGGCTATCGATTCGCGGGCAACGACTGGCGGCGCGGCGGCGGCTTCGATCGCGGCCAGCGCATCAGCGGGGCGGTCGGCAGCCTCGGAGTCCAGATAGGCGGGTAGAACTTTAGAGCGCTCTTATTCTTTGCGCGCGTTGTTCCGATTGCGTTCTATCATGACCCCGTGAGCTATCGGCGCCTGCTCGGTGCGCTGGCCACGGCGGTGCTCATGCCGATTCTCGCGGCCGCCGCGCTCGCGCAGGTGAGCCAGCAGGATCCCGAGTGGCGGCCGCGCATCTGGGTGGGCGGCGGCGGCATCGGCCGCTTCAGCCGCGAGCCGCCGAAGTGGGCGAAGCTCGAGAACTTCGACGGCTCCTTCAATTTCTGCCGCGCCTACTTCACCGCGGATCGATTCGAGGCGGGCGGCACCGGCTGGAGCACCGACTTTCCGGGCGCCGACAACAATTTCTCCGTGCGCCTCGGCGAGCTGACGTCGGTGCGCGTGCGCCTCGACAAAGGCGGCCAGCCGGCGAAGATCTGCGCGCCTACCTGCTGAAGGGCGGCTTCATCATCGTCGACGATTTCTGGGGGACCCGGGCGTGGGAGCAGTGGGCGTACGAGATCGGACGCGTGCTGCCGCCGCACCAGTACCCGATCGTCGACATCGAGCCGACGCATCCGGTGATGAACGTGCTGTACGACGTGAAGGACGTCGAGCAGGTCTCGAACATCCGCTTCTGGGTGCAGACCGGCAGCACGTCGGAGCGCGGCGGCGACAGCGCGCACGTGAACTTCCGAGGCATCTCCGACGAGAAGGGGCGGCTGATGGTGGTGATGGCGCACAACACCGACATCCCCGACACGTGGGAGCGCGAAGGCGAGAGCAAGGAATACTTCGACAAGTTCTCGCCGAACGGCTACGCTGTCGGCGTCAACGTCGTGCTCTACGGCTTGACGCACTGAGGAGATGACGCCGTAGCCCGCGCAGACACCCCCGTCGCCGAGGTGGTCGAAGCCGAAGGCCACCTGATCGACTCCCAGCTGATGAACGCGATGTTCGACACGGTCGTGCGCCACGACGCGGCGTTCGACGTGCTCGAGTTCCGCATCGGCCGGACAAACGAGGAACCGTCGTTCGTGTCGATGCGTGTCACCGCAAAGGGGCCGGCGGCGCTCACCGAGCTGCTCGAAGAGCTGGTCGGCCTCGGCTGCCGCGTCGCGCGCCCCGCGGACGCGCAGCTGACGCCGGCGGATCGCGACGGCTGCGCGCCCGAGGACTTCTACTCCACGACGAACCACCGGACGTTCGTGCGCCTCGGCGGCGAGTGGGTCGAGGCGGACAAGCAGCGCATGGACGCGGCGATCGTCGTCGAGCGCGGCCGGCCGTCGTGCCGCAAGCTGCGCGATCTCCGCGTCGGCGACGCCGTCGTCTGCGGCGTGCGCGGCGTGAAGATCGTGCCGGAGTTCCAGGAGCGCGATCGCCACGGCTTCGCGTTCATGACGACCGAGATCTCGTCGGAGCGGCGCGTCGAGATCGGCGTCGGCCGGATCGCCGCCATGATGCGGGCGGCCAGGCAGGCGGGCGAAAAGATCGCCGTCGTCGCCGGTCCCGTCGTCGTCCACACCGGCGGCGGCGCGTATTTCTGCGATCTCGTCCGCGGCGGCTACGTGAACGTGCTGCTCGCCGGCAACGCGCTCGCGGTGCACGACGTGGAGCAGGCGCTGTACGGGACGTCGCTCGGCGTCGACATGGAGACGGGCCGCGCGATCGAGGGCGGCCACCGCCATCACATGCGCGCGATCAACGCGATCTACCGCGCCGGCGGCCTGCGCGCGGCCGTGCAGCAGGGCGTCCTCACCTCGGGCGTGATGTACGAATGCATCCGCCGCAACGTCGAGTACGTGCTCGCGGGCAGCATCAGAGACGACGGGCCGCTGCCCGACACGATCATGAACCTCGTGGAAGCGCAGGACCGCTACACGGCGGCGCTGCAGGGCGTCACGCTGGTGCTCGTGCTGTCGACGATGCTGCACGGGATCGGCGTCGGCAACATGCTGCCGGCGTGGGTGCGGCTCGTCTGCGTCGACATCAACCCGGCCGTCGTCACCAAGCTCGCCGATCGCGGATCGTCGCAGACGATGGGCGTTGTCACCGACGTCGGGCTGTTCCTGCGGCAGCTTGCGTCGGCGCTGCACGAACAGCCCGTGTGATCGAGGCCTCGCGCGGTCGGCCGCAGCGCATCGCCGTCGTCGCCGTGCACGGCGTCGGCGATCAGCAGCCGTTCGAATCGGCGCGCGCGATCGGCGATCTGCTCCAGAACATCGACGCCGATCCGTCGCCGCTCGCGAACCGCCCGGAGCCGTGCGCGACGCCGCCGTCGCCGGTCCATCCGCAGTACGACCCGTTCGTCGAGCGCACGATCCGCATCAACGTGCGGCCGCTCGTGATCAAGGACGAGCCGCGGGGCAGCGTCGGCGGCGCGCGCGACGCGCACGACACCTTTCATCAGTTCGTCGACGAGCAGCGGCGCGAGCGGCGCCGGCCCTACGAGGACGATGCGTGGTACGCGTTCATGCGCGGCCAGCTGCGCTGCTACCACGGGGAGGGGCCGGAGGAGACGTACGAGACCGTGCGCCTCGAGGGGCGCCGGACGGCGCGCGGCGCGCCCGAGCAGATCGTCCACGTGTACGAAGCGTACTGGGCCGATCTCTCGCGGCTGAAGGCGGGCGTCTTCAGCATCTTCACCGAGCTGTATCAAGTGCTGTTCCATCTGTCGTCGCTCGGCACGCACGTCGTCGACGCCGAGGCGCTGCATCACCAGGGGCGATCGTGGACGGCGTTCCACAATCTGCAGCGGTACGCGTCGGTGTGGCTGACGGTGCCGGTCGCGATCGTGAACCTCTTCATCCTCGGCGCGTTCGCGTGCGCCGCCACGCTGCTGCGCCTGCGGCTGTTGACGCCGGCGATCCAGATCGAGATCGTCGTGTGCACGATGGCGGCGGCCGGCGCCGCGGTGTCCGGCCGCCTGCTGTGGCGCGCGCGCAATCGCCGCGTCTGGCTCTGGAGCGCGCCCGCAGGCGCGGCGCTCGCGATCGCCGTCGTCGCGTGGCGCGCGGTGCACGGACGCTGCGGCGGCCGCTGGCCGTTCGCCGACGCTGCCTGCGCGCAGTTGGTCTCCGAGAGCCGCGGCGCCGCGGCGCTGATCCTCGGCGCGGCCGCGGCAATCGGCCTGTGGCTGCTCGTCGGCGCGTACGACCAACGGCGGCCCGGCGCAAAGCGCGCCGCCGTGCGGCTGGGGTTTGCGATCCTCGCCGCCGACGCGGCAACAATCGTGTGGACGCGCGCGGCCAATCCGGCGTCCGACCGCGCGCTCTTCGTCGTGTTCCGATCGCTCGAAGTCTTGTACCTCGCCGCGCTCGTCGCGTGGACCGGCTTCTTCCTGCTGTCGCTCGCGGCTCTTGCCGCCGGCATCGCGGCCGTCCGGCGCATCGGCGCCGCGGATCGCGATCGCGCGCGGCGCAGCTTCTGGACCGCACGCCTGGCGCTCGCGATTCCGTCGTTCTCGTTCGCCGTCATCACGATGGGATTCTGGGGCGCGGTGAACTACGTGCTCGGGCCGGCGACGAGCGGCCTTCCCTACACGCCGATCGTCGCGTGGGTGCCGACGGCGACGGTGGACGCGCTGCTCCTGCGCCTGCAGGAGTACGGCGGCGCCAACGCGTGGCCGGTGATGATGGCCGCCGCCGGCGTCGCCGCGGTGCCCGCGCTGTGGGGGCTCGTGCCGATCGTGTGGGCCGAGGTCGTGCCGCCCGATTTCTGGACGGCGCGCGAGGGACGCTACTCCGAGCGGCTCGGCGACTGGCTCACGGTGACGTTTCGCGGCCTTCGCATCTCGGGCGAGCTGATCTACTTCACGATGATTCCCGTGGTGCCGATGATCGTCGGCACGCTGCTCGTTCTGCAGGTGGCCGGCGCGACCGGGTGGTTCGCGTGGGGCGCGTACGTCCTCACGAACTTCCAGGTGCTCGGCAGGCTGAGCGCGGCGGTGTTCGCATGGCTCTTCGCCGTGCGCGGGCGCGTGAAAAAGGCGGCGCTGGGATTTCGATCCGGCATCGACATCCTCCTCGACCTCGACAACTGGCTGCGCGAGCATCCGCTCAACCGCAACCCGAAAGCGCGCATCTCGGGCCGCTACGTCTCGCTGCTGCGCTACGTCTGCGGCTGGCGCGATCCGTTCGATCCCCCGCGCGGCTACGACGCGATCGTGATCGTCGCGCACAGCCAGGGAACGGTCATCACCGCTGACATCTTCCGGTTCCTGCTGTGGGAGTCGCGCGGCGATCTGCCGGCCTACGACCCGAGCCTCGCGCCGCTCGACGACATCCCGGTGACGCTCTTCACGATGGGCTGCCCGCTGCGCGATCTGTACGCGCTGCGCTTCCCGCGCCTCTACGCGTGGGCGCGGCACGAGGATCCCGCGCCGATGGCGTCGTGGCGCGCGCGCGATCTCGGCGCCGGCCGGCAGTCGACCGAGCCGAATCCCGCCGAGCTCGGCGTCGTCCGCTGGATCAATGCGTACCGCAGCGGCGACTACATCGGGCGCTACCTGTGGCGCACCGCGCCGTGCGGCTACCTGTGGGCGCGCGATTCCGGCGGCGCGCCGTTCGACGCGCCGGCGCAGTCGGTGTCGACCGACGGGCGGCAGCGCACCGAGTTCTGCATCGGCGCCGGGGCGCACACGCACTACTGGGATCGAACGGCGCCGGCGATCGCGCTCGAGCTCGATCGGCTGATCGCGACGTCGACGTCGACGTAATGAACGCGTTTCGAGAACGCAAAGAAGGCAGAGGCCGCGGAGCGCGAAGGGTCCTTGCGCCTTCGCGGCCTCTTTGCGCCTTCGCGGCCTCTTTGCGCCTTCGCGGCCTCTGCCGCCTCAGCGTTCTCTTACTGCCGTCTGATATCTACGCCGGGCGCCGCGAGCGCGCGTTCGACGACGGAAGGGTCGGGGGGATTCTCGACGCCGACGAGGATCAGGCCGTCAGGTTGGGCCACCACGCGACGATCGGCATGTTGCCGGTCGGCAGCGGCCACGCGAGCTCGGTCATGCGCGTGAGCCATGTGGCGGAGGCCAGGCCGACGATCGCGCCGCCGAGCGCGATCCATCCCATCCACGTCGCGTGATCGTGCGCCGCGAACTCGTGCTCCTCGAACGGCTCGGACGAGATGACCGTGATCCGCGCGTCGCCGATGCCGGCCGAGCGCAGGCCGTTGACGGCGCGCTGCGCCGCTTCCGGCGTGGGGAACAACCCGTACACCGCGCTCACGGCCGCACCTCGCCGATGGCGTGCTCGGCGTGCTGCAGCTGCGGCTCGCGCACGGCGTGCTCGCCGACCTTCAGCTCCCAGACCGAGATGATGGGGACGAACTTCGCGAACAGCGTGTAGAGCAGCACCATCGCGGCGAAGGTCGAGATCGTGATCATGATCTCGACGGGCCGCGGCCGATACGTGCCCCACGTGTACGGGAGGTACTTGTGCCCGAGCGACGGCACGACGATCAGGAAGCGCTCGAGCCACATGCCGACGCAGACGCAGAAGGAGGCGATCACGCAGCCGGTGATCGTCCGCAGGCGCCGCAGCGAGAGGATCGTGAACGGCACGACGAAATTGCAGACGACCATCGTCCAGTAGAGCGGCGCGAACGTGCCGCTCTGCGTGACGCGCAGCACCTGCACCTCGGCGCTCTCGTTGCCGTACCAGACGGTGAGCCGCTCGGCGAAGACGAAGTACGTCCACAGCAGGCTCATCATCAGCAGCAGCTTGCCGAGGTTCTGGAAGTGCACCGGGTGCAGGTATTCCTCGAGGTGCAGGCGGCCCGAACATCGTCGAGTGCCACATCGGCACGGGCGCCATCGAGAAATCGAACGAGACGATCGTGTGGACCGATACGGCGACGGGGATGATCGCGATCGCCATGATCTGCATCGCCGACTCGAGGCGGTGCCACTGCTTCGGCGTCCCGCGCCAGCCGAGCGCGAGCACGCCGTACGCTTTGCGGCGCAAGCCGGTCGTGCGATCGCGCACGAGCGCGAAGTCGGGAATCATCGGCAGCACGAGGAACAGGACGCTGCCGGTGAGGTACGTGCTGATGGCGAAAAAGTCCCAGACGAGCGGCGACCGGAAGTTCGGCCAGATCATCCGGTTGCTCGGATACGGCATCAGCCAGAAAAAGAGCCACGGCCGCCCGAGGTGGATGATCGGAAACATCGCGCCGATCATCAGCGCGAAGGCCGTGATCACTTCCGCGCAGCGCGTCACGGGGCGGCGCCAGCCGGCGTTGACGAGCCGCAGGATCGCCGAGATCAGCGTGCCGGCATGGCTGATGCCAATCCAGAAGACGAAGTTCGTGATGTAGAAGGCCCAGTAGACCGGCATGTTGATGCCGGTCATGCCGAACCCCATCCACACTTGATACATCCACGTCGCGAGCCCGGCGGCGACGATCGCGCCGAGAAACGCGACGAGCGCGTAGAAGCGCCACGACGTCCGCAGCAGCGGCCGCAGGAGATCGTCGCTTATCTTGCGCGCGGCGGCGTCGCTCATACCTGCGTCTGCCGCTCCAGATACGTGACCTTCGGCAGCGTGCCGAGCTCCTCGAGCAGCTTGCCGCCACGCGGCGATCGCGAGAGCCGCGACACCGCGCTCTCGGGATCGCTCAAGTCGCCGAACACGAGCGCCCGCGATGCGCACGACTGCGCGCACGCCGGCTGCAGCTCGCCGTCCTTCAGCTCGCGCTTCTCCGCCTTCGCCGCGATCTCGGCCGCCTTGATGCGCTGCACGCAGAAGGTGCACTTCTCCATCACGCCGACCTCGCGCACCGAGACGTCGGGGTTCAACTGGAGGTGAAGCGGCTTGGGCCACTCCGAGTGGAAGAAGTCGAAGAAGCGCACGTTGTACGGGCACGCGTTCGCGCAGTAGCGGGTGCCGATGCAGCGGTTGTAGACCTGCGCGTTCAGGCCTTCGTCGGTGTGATGGCTCGCGTAGGTCGGACACACCGGCTCGCACGGCGCGGCGTCGCACTGCTGGCACATCACCGGCCGGAACTTCAGCCGCACGTCCGGGAACTCGCCCTCCCAGTAGCGCTCGACGCGGAGCCAGTGCATCGCGCGCCCGCGCGCCGCCTGCGCCGGACCGACCGTCGGGATGTTGTTCTCCGCATGGCACGCGACGACGCACGCGCCGCAGCCGGTGCACGTGTCGAGGTCGACGGCCATTCCCCACTTGTGCGGCATACGAAAAGTTAAAACTTAGAAGTCAAAAGTTAAAAGCTAAAACGCCTGTCTCTCAATTCGACTTCAACCTTACTTTTCACTTTTCATTTTCACTTTTTCACTTTTAACTTTATCGCCGTTCCCCCTCGTGCGGCTGCTCGCGCAGCTCGCCGGCGAACATG